>CAZANK010000146.1:0-8058 GCA_964486235.1 uncultured Prolixibacteraceae bacterium
GTTGGCGTGAGCGGAGGTTCTTTGGTGACAATGTTAATGGCCCCGGCCACCGCGCTGCTGCCATATAAAGCAGAACCGGCCCCCTTGACGATCTCAATCCTTTCAATATCGACCGTGCTTAACTGCTGAAGACCGTATACCCCTGCCAATCCTGAATACATGGGTTGGCCGTTGATCAGGACTTGCGTGTGTTCTGCTCCCAGTCCCTGCATCCTCACCATTGTAAAATTACAGTACTGACACTGGTTTTCGACCCTGACGCCGGGAGTTGCATCCAGGGCTTCATAAAGATTGGAGGCGTTTTTATTTTCGATCGATTTTGCCGTGATCACTTCGGTGCGCACCGGAACGTCTTTGATATAATGTTTTGTTCGGGTACCGGTTACAACAACCTGTTCCAAATTTAGAATATCTTCTTCGAGTTCGAAAAACAGGGTTACCGCTTCCCCTTCTTTCATGATTACTTCTTTTTCCTGCGATTTGTAGCCGACCGAACGCGCAACAAGGATGCATTTGCCCACAGGCAGGTTGGCCAGTTTATAATGGCCCGAGCCGTCGGCAATTGTCCCGATCCGTGTGCCTTTGACCGTGATGGTTGCAAACGGAATATGTTCCTTACTGGCTGCCGACTTGACATCGCCAAAAAGCATGGCGTCGGTTTTTTTCTGTGACAGAGCCTGGAATGTAAAAAAGATACCCAGGCACAGAACGATTATTTTTTTCATGTTTTTGAAATTTAAAGGTGAATTGAAGTTTGTCAAATGAGGTATCCGGAAAGAATCTTGCCCGGACAGCTCATTTATTTAGACTAATTTTTGATTGCAAAATAACTCCGGCGAAAAAAATCCAGCAATCCCGTATTGAAGGGATTTTTCACCTCATTTATCATCAGGAAAAGGGATACGAAAGATTAGCCGGGGAAATTTTCGAGGCTGATAATTTTGTTGGAGATGGCATAAATGGTCAAGCCCGCCTGACTTTTGATGCCGGTTTTGCAGATGATGTTTTTACGGTGGCTGATTACCGTGTGAATGCTGATATTCAGCTTATCGGCAATTTCTTTATTGGAAAGGCCAAGGGTAATTTGCCGGAGAATATCGATTTCACGGGTCGTGAGATTCTCGTTTTGCGAATAGCCCGGACAGTGGCAATGACTCATGGTTAACTGATGAATCGTGTCTGCGATCTGGACCGGCGAATCTGTGATCTGAATGGTCGCGTCGAATAATGAAAGAACTTCCCGCTCGGGAAGCGTATAGAGGATTCCCACCCAGGCCGCCAGTGGAGCTGCATTTCTTATTTGAAGAAAATCGGGAATACTGCCACGGATGAACACGGGATTGATAATGGCCATGTCAAGCTGTTGCGAAGAGATGGCTGAGAGAATCTCGTCGAGGTTGTCGAAACGGAAAACCCGGTTATGGGTTCCTGCTTTTAGTAGAATATTCGTCAGTCCTTCACAAACGATTTGTGAAGGTTCTGCCAGTGCAATATTAATCCTGCATTTATCCACGGGCTGTATGTTTTTCAATTTTTCTGACCAGCGGGATCAGCATGAGTTCTTCAATCACGGAGTGGATTGTTAAATCGTATTCCAGCTCAAAGAGATTGGCCAGTAGCTTTCTTTTCAGCGATCGGTCATTCTTCAGGGAGATATGTTTCACAAGAAGCTGCTTCAGGTCGTTTAGCTTAGACTCAATGTCGGTGTGATGGTCCTGGTATTCTTCGACCGAAAATGGATTCCTTTTTCGTTGCGAACCGTAGGTTGGCGAAAGCAGCTCAAGGAAATACGGAAAGGCAATCTCATCTTCGTAGTCAAGGTGTTCCTTTACCTCCCGGCTGTATTCAGTAAAAAAATCTTCGATCAGCTTTATTTCTGTTTTCCTGGCTGTCCCGTTTTGAAACAGGTGATCAATGATCTCTTGAATTTCCGGGATTTTTTCGTTGAGGTAGAATTGATGACTGTTTTTCAGGAAGGTGATTATTGTCCGGGCGTTGTCCGTTTCAAAACGGTCAATCCCTTCCGGATTAAACCCGTTATAAAGATTGGCGATGGCGATAAAAACCGCTTTGTTAAGCTGATTTTCGTTGCATAGCTGTTCCACGCTCTTATCCCGAGTGGCCAAATCCAGATCGAAGTGTTCCATCATGATCAGGAATGACGGGTTTTCGAAAATGAGGTCCGACATTTTCAGTTCCGGATGTACGTAAGTTCTTTTTGTCTGAAACATGGAATTTGCTCCTTGATTGATGTATTTTACTCTTTCCTGGCGGATTATGTCCGTCGTCACCAAAATTACAAATAATCCGGCGGGCTGCAAAGCCGGCAACCTCTTTCCGGATTTTTTCGCTCCGGAGAGTCTCAATAAGCCTGAAAAATCATTCATTTGCAAAATTAAATGAACTCAAGCTCATTTATTGAATTATTTGGGTTAATTTTGTCAGAAAAAAAATCATGATTGTTTCGATTCTCACTGACAATTATCCGGGAGGGCATACCCGGGCAGAGCACGGTCTTTCCTATTTGGTTGAGCATGAAGGCATAAGGCTGTTATTCGACACGGGCCAGAGCAATCTGTTTTTGGAGAATGCGTCTATCATGGGTGTCGACGTGGGCAATGTTGATATGATCGTCCTCAGCCACGGCCATTTTGATCATGGCAACGGACTGGAATATCTTCCCGGTGGCAAGCTGTTGTGTCATCCGGACTGTTTTATAAAAAGATACAGGACGTCCGATCATTCGTCTATCGGACTGAAAAACAGTCGTGAAGAAATAGCTGCGCGCTTTGAGTTGATGACAAGCAGGGATCCTCACTGGATTAGCCGACGGATTGTTTTTTTGGGAGAAATTCCCCGGGTCACTGATTTCGAGTCGCAAAAAACGTCTTTTTCGCTGGAAGACGGAACACCCGATTTTGTAATGGATGACACTGGTATTGCCCTTTTGATGGACGAAGGGCTTTTCGTGATTACCGGATGCGGGCATGCGGGGGTTGTCAATACCCTGGAGCATGCCAGAAAAGCAACCGGTGAAAACAGGCTGTACGGGGTCATGGGCGGGTTTCATTTAAAAAAGCCAGACCGCCAGACAAAAGAGACGATTCGTTATCTACAGGGGAACGGCGTGAAACATGTTTTACCTTCTCATTGTACAGCTTTTCCTGCGCTGGTGGAGTTTGCTGGCAGCTTTCATCTCCGTCAGTTAAAAACCGGAGACGTTCTGGCTTTTTAGAACTGAATTTCTAAAAAAGCAAAATAAAGTGAACTCAAGATCACATTATTTTATATCTTTGTATTTGTTCATTGAATTCTAATTCTAAAAAACAGTCATTATGCCATCAGGAAATCGTACCGGGCCAATGGGACAAGGTCCCAGAACCGGGAGAGCATTAGGGTTTTGTTCAGGATATGATACCCCGGGTTATACGAAAGGATTTGGAATGGGTATGGGACGAGGTATGGGACAAGGTATGGGTATGGGACGAGGCCGCGGATTTGGAAGAGGTTTCAACTTCGGGGGTTTTTTCCCGGGCCTGGGCCAGTTTCTCCCATGGCAGCAGTCCGTCAGCAAGGATGATGAAATCAGGATGCTTAAATCTCAGGCTGAAGCGCTTAGCCGGACACAGGCTGATCTTGAAAAAAGATTAAGGGAACTGGAGAGTCGGGAATAGGATGGTTTCGGTCAATGAACTTCCGGTTGGGGCAAAGGGTACGATTACATCCTTAACCGGAGGACATGGTTTCATCCGTAAATTGGATGTCATGGGGATTCGTATGGGAATGGAGATTGCTGTGGTGAGCCGGCAGTGGATGAAAGGTCCTGTCACCATCCGTTTCGGGAATAATGAAGTTGCCTTGGGGTATGGAATGGCCGGAAAAATTTTAATCGAGCGGATTTGAATGGGCAAAAAGATCTTACTGATTGGGAATCCGAATGTCGGGAAGAGCGTGGTTTTTAACCGGCTGACCGGGATGGATGTGATCTCTTCCAATTATCCGGGAACAACGATTGATTACACGAAAGGTTATTTTAGTTGGGAAGGGGAACGCGTGGAATTAATCGACGTGCCGGGGATTTACTCGCTGGAACCGACCTGCAAGGCCGAAGAAATTGCTGTTCAGATGCTCCGGGAGGGTGATCTGTTTATTCAGGTTGTGAATGCGACGAATCTGGAAAGAAACCTGAACCTTACCCTTCAGTTAATCCGGCAACGAAAGCCGCTGCTGATCGCGCTCAATTTGTTTGACGAAACAAAGCATACCGGTATATCAATTGATGTGCGAAAATTGGAAGACCTTCTGGAAGTGCCCTGTATCCCAACTTGTGCCTTAACGGGGGAAGGTATCAAAGAACTTGTATCCAGGATTAAGGATGCCCGCGTATCCGGTTTTCTCTTTGATGATTCACAGCGGTGGAACGAGATCGGGAAAATCATCAGCCAGGTTCAGGTGATTCATCGGAAGCACCATTCGTTTACGGAGAAGTTGAGGGATGCTTCGATCAAACCGCTTACCGGGATACCGATGCTGGTCGTCGTATTGCTTTTGGTTTTCATCGTGATCCGTTTTATTGGAGAAGGACTGATCCAGCTTATTTTTGACCCGTTTTTTGAGCGGATTTGGCAGCCGTTGGTGTTAAACTTGTCGGCGGCCTTGACGGAAAGTCCGCTGCTGCACGACCTGCTGATCGGGGAACTGATGAACGGGCAGGTCGACTATGGACAATCATTCGGATTGCTGACCACGGGTTTATATGTTCCGATCGGGGCTGTGCTGCCTTATGTGGTGGCATTTTTTACGGTGCTGGCGATTCTCGAGGATTCCGGTTATCTTCCCCGGGTTGCCGTGATGGTCGATAACCTGATGCACCGGGCAGGACTGCACGGGTTGGCGATTATTCCCATGCTCTTGGGATTCGGGTGCAATGTTCCGGGAGCAATGGCTACAAGGATCCTTGAAACGAGAAAGGAGAAATTCATCGCGGCAACCCTGATGTCGGTCGCAGTCCCCTGTATGGCGATGCAGGCCATGTTGTTCGGATTGCTGGGAAAGTACGGAATCAGAGGGGTCAGCATTGTTTTTATAACCTTGCTGATCGTCTGGCTGTTACTTGGGGCCATCTTAAAAAGAACAGTCAGGGGAGCTTCTCCGGAGTTGTTTCTTGAAATTCCGCCCTATCGCGTTCCTTATTTTAACGGATTGGTCAAAAAAATCTGGATGAGGTTAAGGTGGTTTCTAAAGGAAGCTGTTCCCTTTGTTTTACTGGGTGTTTTGATTGTCAATCTGTTGTATTCGTTCGGAGTCATGCAATGGATCAGCACGCTGGCCGCACCCGTTTTTAATGGGTTGTTTGGTCTGCCTGGCGAAACCGCAGGGGCATTGATCATGGGATTTTTACGAAAAGACCTGGCGGTGGGGATGCTCGTGCCGTTAGATTTGTCTTTCAGGCAACTGGTCGTCGCGTCAGTGATTTTGGCCATGTACTTTCCCTGTATCGCGACATTCACCGTTTTACTGAGAGAGTTAGGGTTTGTCGATATGCTGAAATCGACGTTGATCATGCTCTTCGTGGTCGTTGTTACCGGAAGTTTGTTAAATGCTTTTTTTACGTTGTTTACAGGCGTATAATTTGAAAACCGTTATGCCAAACAGGATCAGACGAAGAAGGGTTACGATGCCGCCGCCGATGGATGGATATCGACCATTCGGGGTACCCCGGCGGGAACTTGAGCCGGTTGTATTGCTATTTGAAGAATTTGAAGCAATCAGGCTGGCCGATTACGAGGATCTGAGCCAGGAAGAAGCCGCGGGAAAAATGGCGATTTCAAGGCCTACTTTTACCCGCCTGCACGATAAGGCAAGAAGAAAGATCGCGAAGGCTTTTATTGAGGGGAAGGCGATTCTGATTCGCGGAGGAACTTACGTAACAGACGATTTCTGGTATAAGTGTCATAATTGTAATGAGACGATGGTGACGATGAAACCGGCCAGGCAATGCCGGAAATGCGATTCAGGCGACATTGTGCAACTGAACAAAGAAAGCGAATAATCGTTGATTACATGAGAATGGATAAAAAACAATCGATGCAACTAATGTTAAAATGAGAGATTATGAAGAATCAAATTGATCTAAGTGCAGATTATTCAGCCAAAGTGGTTGAAAAGTTGAACCTTTTTTTGAGTAATGTTCAAGTGTTTTATATGAACGTACGTGGTTTTCACTGGAACATTACCGGGAAGCATTTTTTTAAACTTCATGAGAAGTTTGAGGAATTGTATGATGACCTGAATGAAAAAGCCGATGAAATCGCAGAACGGATTTTGATGTTGGAGGGGAAGCCCGTACACGCTTTTTCCGAATACCTGAAGCTGGCGGAAATTGAGGAGAAAACCAACGTGAGTAGCGCCGGGGACACGGTTGAGGAAGTGGTTGCCGGACTGTTGGTGTTGTTGAAAAACGAACGTGAGATTGCCGCATTGGCAGCGGATAACGGCGATGAAGGCACCGTCGATCTGGCGGCTGGTTATATTTCAGGCCAGGAAAAAATGATCTGGATGCTGAACGCATTCCTCAAGTAAACCCGAAGGGAGTTGCCGAAATCTGGTAAGCATTTCGGCAGCTCCAACGGTAAATAAGGCAGCAGATAATGCGGGAGTGGGATCGTTTTCTAAAAGAATTTTCAATAGGATGAATATTTTTAAAGATTCTCACGTAGCCCAGGCGTATGATTTGTATTATCAGACCAGTCTGGGTGAATCAGTCGACCATCTCGAAAAAGCGCAGATCAAAGGATACCTGGATCAGATTTTTTCATGTGAAATGCTGGAGCTGGGTTGCGGCACAGGTCACTGGACGCAGTTTTTTTGCGACGAAGGATTTCAGGTCACAGGTGTTGACGAATCAGATGCCATGCTGGAACAGGCCAGGGCCAAAAATATCGTTCCTGCCGGTTTTGTGAAAGCCGATGCCGGCAATCTGCCTTTCGGGGACCAGCGTTTTTCCGTGATTTCGTCGGTGACCATGTTCGAATTTGTTGACGATGTGAACCCTGTTTTTGATGAAATTGACCGGGTGTTAAAACCGGGCGGGTACCTCGTGTGCGGATGGCTGAATGCCTTGTCTGAATCTGCCAAAAAGAAGGATCATGACGATACTTTCAGGCATGCCTGCTTTTATACTCCTGCAGAAATCGAACGCATGCTCACCCGGTTCGGCTTGCCTCAACTGACTTATGGTGTATATTATTCCGCCGGTTTTGAACTTTTAGATGGTATGGAAGCGCAAAACTCCGTACAGCCCGCGTTTATCGCTTCTTTCGTGCAAAAAAACTGAGAAGATGGGAATAACGGTTGAAATCAGTTACTACTCCCTGGCAGAAGATTATGGGAACCCTGTGAAGGGGTTTCTTCATGCATTGAACGGGAATGAAAACATCACGGTTGTACCCGGAGTCATGAGCACGGTGATCGCGGGTGAATATGACCAGGTGATGCGCCTGTTAACCAAAACAATAAGGCCGTTTATGGAAAAATACCCCTCTGTTTTCATTCTGAAAATCGCGAATGCCTGTCATACCCCCTAACACAACCGGCTAAATGAAAGGCTATATTCAGGTCTATACGGGAAATCCATTTATTACGGGTTGTTTTCAGTGAGCGAATTGACCGGCGTTTTGCAAAAGAAGCCGGAAGAAACCGAGATCATTATTACCGGCCGCTATGCACCTGAAGAGCTGATTAATATGGCCGACCTGGTCACCGAAATGAAGGAGCTCAAACATTATTATGCCAAAGGGATACAAGCCAGAAAGGGAATCGAGTATTGATTTGTTCAATGGATCTTAATCTTTTATTAAAATGAATGAGGAAATGATTTCATTGAAGGAAAGCATGTTGAAATGCACGAAATGCGAGTTGGCAAAAACCCGTAATCATGTCATTTTTGGTGAGGGGAACCTCCATGCTGAACTCTTTATTATTGGCGAAGCCCCTGGCAGAGACGAAGACATACAGGGACGACCGTTTGTGGGTAAGTCCGGACAATTGCTCGACAAA
>CAZANK010000147.1:0-8050 GCA_964486235.1 uncultured Prolixibacteraceae bacterium
TCATGTCCAACTCCGTTCCTTCAAAGTGGTCGCGCATCATTTCCATGACGTCTTTTACGGAAAGCTTCTTGTCGGGCTTCACCCATAACGGAAGCCGGTTTGATGCGAACTTGTTTTCATTGTCATGCCTGATATCGCCTTTGGCGTATTCGAGGTAAAGATCCATACCCGGCGTTACTTTTCGGAAGCCTGACCAGACGCGGGCCTCACAGAAACGAGCGCCTTCAAAGTCCAGAGGGGCATACACGCCAGAAAAGCTGAAATCTTTATTAAGACCGTCATACCAGCCCTTTTCCCGGGCAAAAGCGATCACGTCTTTTGAATAAAGACAGTTCTCCGGATCGTTTAGCGGGAATGTAGTGATCCGTGCCTGATTGGCGTGTCCGCTGACGTATCCGTCGGGCACTTTTACGGCTACCCATACCGCGCCTCTTTCGTTTTCACCTTTCCCGATCATTTCCATGATCCACACCTCGCGCGGATCGGCAATGGAAAATGACTCTCCGGAACTGGCGTAACCGTGTTCTTTGACCAGTGAAGTCATGACTTCGATCGCCTCCCGCGCTGTTTTGGCGCGTTGCAGGGCCACATAGATCAGGCTGCCGTAGTCCATGACCGCCCCCTTCTGCCGGGCCAGTTCCTTACGGCCTCCAAAAGTGGTTTCGCCGATCGCGACCTGATGTTCGTTCATATTGCCGACGACGCTGTATGTATGGGCGACCTGCGGGATCCGGCCCAGGGGTTTACCCGTGTCCCACTCGGTGATCTCGCGCACGGCACCTTCCGGATAGTCAGCCGCCGGCTGATAGTACAATTCGCCATACAAGGTGTGTGAGTCGGCCGAATAGGTGATCATGCAGGAACCATCGGTAGAAGCGCCTTTGGTAACCAGAAAATTTGTACACGAAAAAACTTCTCCTGCCCCTATCAAAGCGGTCATGAATAACACCCAGCACTTTTTAACCATGATCTGCTTATTTTATGTTGTGATACCTTCCGGTTACATATTCGCATCTTTGAGGATCACATCGTGTGCGCCGCCTTCAACGATGCTGGTTGCAGACACCAGGGTGATTTTCGCATTCTCTTTCAGTTCGGGGATTGTCACTACCCCGCAACTGCACATGGTCGATTTGATTTTGCCAAGGGTGATATCCAGGTTGTCTTTCATTTTACCGGCATAAGGCACGTAACTGTCAACGCCTTCTTCAAATTTGAGATGTTCGCTTCCACCCATATCATAACGTTGCCAGTTTCGGGCCCGGTTTGAGCCTTCGCCCCAATATTCCTTGAAATAGCGGTTATTGATCATGATTTTCCGGGTAGGACTTTCATCAAAGCGTGCAAAATACCGGCCCATCATCAGGAAATCTGCACCCATGGCCAATGCCAGCACCATGTGGTAGTCCTGGACAATTCCCCCGTCCGAACAGATTGGGATGTATATTCCCGTTTTTTTGAAATACTCATCGCGGGCAGCGGCGACTTCGATGACCGAGGTGGCCTGTCCGCGTCCGATTCCTTTCTGTTCGCGCGTAATACAAATGGACCCGCCACCGATACCGACCTTGACAAAATCAGCCCCGGCTTTGGCCAGGTACAGGAATCCGTCGCGGTCTACCACGTTTCCTGCTCCAATAGGTACTGCTCCGTTATATTCCTTTTTGACGAATTCGATCGTGTCATGCTGCCATTCCGAGAATCCGTCGGAAGAGTCGACACAAAGGACGTCAACGCCGGCTTTGATCAATTCCGGCACCCGCTCGCGGTAATCCTTGCTGTTGATCCCGGCCCCGACCAGCAGCTTTTTGTCTTCGTCCGACAGCTCGTACGGGTATTCCTTATGGCTCTCATAATCCTTCCGGAATACAAAAAAATGAAGATTTTGGTACTCATCGATGATGGGCAGCGTATTCAGCTTGTGATCCCAGATAATATCGTTGGCATCGTTTAAACCAATGCCGAGCTTCCCGGTAATGAGTTTATCGAAGGGCGTCATGAAATACTTGATTTTCATATCTGATGCGTCACGTCCTGTCCGGTAGTCCCTGCTGGTGACAATGCCGAGCAGCTTTCCGTTAGGACTTCCGTCTTCGGTGATGCCAAGGGTAGAATGGCCCGTTTTATCCCGGAGTTCCAGGACATCCTTCAGGGTATGCCCGGGCGTCAGGTTCGAATCACTGATCACGAACCCGGCTTTGAATTTTTTCACCCGTCTGATCATCTCGGCCTGGGTGTCGATCGGCTGGGAACCAAAAATGAATGAAAGCCCTCCGTTTCTTGCCAGGGCAATCGCCAGATTATGGTCGGAGACCGACTGCATGATCGCTGATACAAAGGGTATGTTTAATTTGATCGCGGGTTCCTCCCCTTTTTTGAAACTGACAAGAGGTGTTTGAAGCGACACATTTGATGGGTTACACTTTTTTGAGGTTAAGCCAGGGATGAGCAGGTATTCACTAAAGGTTCTTGAAACTTCGTTTGAGTATTTTGCCATGGTGTCCAGCTTTTATGTTGAAAAATTGCGCAAAATTACTAAATTTATTCAAGTTGCCAAGCGTCTAGTGCGTGATCATCGCGGAGACTGTAGCCTGATAATTGGAGTAGTTGTACAGCGGGTTCCGCGTGGGTTGGTATAGCCGCTCGTCATACCGCGGGTTGTCTTCCTGGGTATAAATCCATAACTCACCGGGGTTCCAGACCACGATCTCATCGCGGCAGTCGCCCGTGATATCCAGAACGGCATAACACCTGTCCGGATGTCCGTCGGCGGGGAAGCGAAGGACTCTTCGCCCGTAACCATCCCAGGCGCCACCCTCTTCGGTATTGGCATTCAAAACAAAGAATTCCTCGTTGTTCCCGGTCCAGTTCAAGGGAAGGCATAAGCTGCCATACTGGTTGGGCTCGAACGAGTGATAAATATCCCCGTTTTTATCATAAAGATGAATGATTCCCTGGTTTCCCCAGTAGTTGACGGAGACGGTTTCCAGTCCCGGCAGGTCATCGCGGAAGTTGGCAACCGCAGGGTTCTGGGCATGACCAATGTAATGATGTTTCCGAATATGGCCGTTGAGGTCAATAAACAACATCCCCTCGTCGCCGGCAGCGCAAAGGACCGTGGGGCCTTCATTCTGATCATACCGGGCCACAGCGACGCCGTCAGCATGGTCGGACAGCTCGTGATCGAGGCTCCACAACATCGTGCCGTCGTCGTCGAACAGGGAATAGCCGATGAGCAGTTCATCCTTCCCGTCCCGATCCGTATCGTAGGCAAAGGGATAGTGTCCGGTCCGGCATTTGCCGTTCCAGATCGGGTTCAGGTTGGCGTCGTAAGCCCAGAAATACTGGTAACGGTCTTTCAGGATGAAATCACTGTCAAATCCATTTCCCTGAAGGTCAAGAAAATAAAGGCAATCCCCAAGGATGCGCGGAAAGCTGTTATGTCCCGATTCCATCGGTTTTCCCCCCGGGGTAAGCGGTGTTGGTGTTTTTTTGATGATTTTGCCTGTGCCCCCTTCGGCGATGGTGATTTCCTGATTCATGCAATAGATCACTTCATTTTTGCCATCCTGGTTGATATCATGAATCTGGAAGGCCACGTCGTTTGTGAGCATGGTTTTCCAGGGGTCCGGTTTCCCTGTTTGCCAAAGGATCTGTCCGTCCAGGGTGATGGCCGTCAGGCAACTGAGTTCGCTGTTGCGGTCCTTTGGTCCGTGATGGACCACCTGACCCATCAGGAGGTCGACTTCGCCATCGCCGTCCAGATCGCCAAACCGGATATTGCGCCCGGCGCCAAAGTCTCCCAAAAACAACTTTTTGTACACCGTCATCCCGGGGTTCCGGGATGCAAGACTGTCCTGCTCCTGCGAAAAAGCCATTTCTTTTTTTTGCAGTGCGTCCATGTCCGTCTTCGTGGTTGTCGCGTTTACCGAAAAGAATTCACAGGGGGCATCCGCCAGCAAACCAATCTTGCCGGTCAGGAACGTGCGGTCATAGATGGTCCAGACTTGCTGGTCGGGCAGAACGACCGTCAGAACAGAGTCACGCGCGGTGACCTTGACCTTCAGGTTTTTTTCCGGGAACAGTTGGTAAGCAGTTTTTGACAGGATGGTTTCGTCCGGTTTTCGGAATCCTTTACCATGATTGACCCGGATCAGACAAATGGTTTCGTCGTCAACTCCCAGGAAATAGTAGCAACGGTCGTTCCGGTAACGGAAAACGATCCCGCTCCGGGCACGGAGATTAGCGGGCCTGAATTCGGCTTCAACGGTATAGTCGCTCCAAAACGGTGAGCCGGTGATCACCATGGGGTGCCAGTGCGCATTGTGGTTGACCTTTGTTTGAACCATGCGTTTCCGGTCGTCTTTTGTCCGGATTTCCCAGGAAGGCGGAAGGTTAAACCGAAAAGCAGAGACCACCCAGTTTGACTGGGGCCTGGCTTCAGCGAGATAATGGAATTCTGTGGCAGCCCCCGGATCGCTCAACAGCGGCCCATTCATCTGGCCGGAGAAGTCTTCCTTTAAAAGGATCACGGTGTCTTTTTTTTCGTTGCATGCCGATAAAATCAAAACGAAAAAGATCGTAATCATGCAACGTGGCACGGAAGGGTTGACGAATGGTTTCATAGTGAAAGAATTTTAGCACAAGATTATGCTAAAGGTACAACTCTTTGATCATAAAATAAAAGTTTAAGACATAATTCACCCACATTTATTCGTTAAAAAAAAACGTTCATTTCGACAAACTGATTTTAATGCCTGCCTGGAACAGCCGCCCGGGGTCAGGATAGCCTGCCACGGTCATGTAGCGTTGGTCCAGGACATTTTTTACCTCCACAAAGAACCTTGTCGCGAAACGCCCGGAAAATGTATAGCCGGTTGTTAAATCGAGCGACACAAAATCGCCCAGGGGGAAGTCGCCGTGTGCCTGAGTCCACGAGGGACTGACAAACCTGTTGTTGGTGTAGGGGCCGGTGTAGTTTAGGAAAACATTGGCATCGAACCCGGAATAGTCGAAATAGACGCCGGTATTCAGAATGACCTGAGGGAGTTGTTCATCGCTGACCATTTTTCCTTCCGATTCTTTTTCCCCTTTCATCCAGAGCGCATTCCCAAAAACATAACTGTGCAGCGCGGGAACATTCACCTTGGCTGACATTTCAAGTCCATAGCTGCGTTTGTCGGTATTTTCGTACAGTTCCATGACCAGATCGTCGTTGGTGACGACCGTCTGTCCGCTGAAATCGATGGCATTTTGTCGTTGCGTAAAAAATGTGCTGACCGAGATTTCACTCCGGTTGGGCGACTTGTAGCGGAACCCGAGGTCGTGCTGAAAACGGCCTTCATTTTCGGGGCTTACACCTTCGCTGTTTAAACTCCCTTTGCGCGGCGCAATGGTACCGCCCGAAAAATTATAGTGCAACGAAGACGAACCGGAAAAGACATAGGATGTCCCAAGTATGGATTGCCACTCGAGCGGGGCTGCCTGGTCCTCGATAGGCGCCACATCCTGGAACCCCGAAGCGCTGCCTTCAATCCCAAAACCGCCCCATTCGACGATATGTCCTCCGATTAACCGCAGTCCGGCGTCGAACAGGAATTTTCCAACCTTTTGTTCGCTGGCAACAACCCCCGAGAAGGTGTGGACGTTGCAGCTCCGTCCCGTGTAATAGCGTTTTCCTTCAGGAGCGATCCAATGGTTGTAGAGGGCGCCGACGCGCAAGGTATTGGTCGGGCTCAACGGGCGGCTATGCAACAGGTTTAACCCGTATTCCCAGTCGTTTTCATCATTCCATGTCGTGGTTTCCTTTGAAATGTTGTAATTGGAAAAGTCCACGTTCCGGTAAGCCACGTTGGTTTGAAGCTCCGTGAGCGAGCCGTCGTCCCCTTTATAGTTGAGTTTAACGTGTGTGAGCAGGGTCCGCACCGGATCGTATTTTTCTATTCTGCTTTTGATGTTGGGAGCCCCTGTTTCTTCGTCAATCCGGACAAGCTGCCGCAGTCCGCTGATGTAGGTTGCCCCGGCAGACAGGCTGAATTTGGAATTGATTTTCCAGTTCAGGTTTCCGTGAAAATTACCGATCCGTTCTTTGCCGTTTTTGTCAGGGGGACCGTCGGTGCCAAAAAAAGAGGCGGAAGTGTTGAAGGAAAAGTCGTTGATTTTATTGCCGTACTGAAGGGCTGTTACGTAGTTGTTGAATTCGCCGTACTTGGCCAGTAACGAAATGGTTTCGCGGTCGGGCGTTTTTGTTTTCACATCCACAACGCCCGTCAGGCCCGACAGCCCTTTCACCAGGGCGCTGCTTGACCGGACGATCTCCACCGACTCCATGTCGAGCGCGGAGAGGAAATACCCGGTTTCTTCGAATTCCTTTTGCCATACCCCGTTGATGGAATAGTCGGGATAGGGGTATTTCTGGCCCCTGACCGAAAAGAACTGTTTTGTTTTCCGGCCACGGGTTTCGGTCCACCCTCCCGGAACGAACTTCAGGGCATCGACAAGGGTTACCGCCCCCTGCTTTTCCATTTCAACCGCGCTGACCGTGGTCATCGCCGGCAAAATTGACAGGGGGACGCGGTTCACCGAGGTATCCCTGTCGGGTAAAAAGTAACTGCCAAACACATCGACCCCTTCAATTTCAAGCTTAACCGGCGTGAGCCCGATCCTCAGCGGTTTTGATGAGTCGTCCGGAACACGGACCGACCGTTCTTTTGGCGAGAAACCGATGGAAGTCACTCTGATGGTGTGTTTTCCCGCGGTCATCTGCAGTTCAAAATGCCCGTCGGTATCCGAGCCGGATCCTGTTTGGGTGCCGGACAGGACGATATTCGCGTTGGGCACCGGTTCATTGGTTTCGGCGTTATAAACGAATCCGTGTACGGTGAAAATTTCCTGGGAAAGTGCCGGTTGAGATAAAAACAAGATTGATATGACAACCGAAAGAATAAATCTTCTCATCAATATTAAAGTTAAATAAGTTTTCCTGTTTGGAGTGTAATTTGCCGGGTTGCATATTTTGAAGATTCCGGATCGTGCGATACCAGGAGGACGGTACCGCCTTCGCGATGGAAGTCCTGGATCAGCGACATTAAAACGCGGCTGTTTTCGGGATCGAGGTTGCCGGTTGGTTCGTCGGCCAGGAGAATATCAGGCTTCGTGATAATGGCCCGGATAAACGCGGCGCGTTGTTTCTCTCCCACACTCAGTTCTCCGGGATATTTGTTTTTCAGGGGCGTAAGCCCGCACTTTTCGAGGTATCTTTCTGTGGCCGGCGTATCCGTACCTGTAGGACAAACCATTTTGATGTTCTCAAGAACGGTCAGATACGGCATCAGGTGAAACTGCTGAAAGACAAACCCGACGTTTTTTCTCCGGTACAAATCGGATTCATGCTGTTTCAGGGAATAGATATCTTTCCCATGGAAGAGTACCTGTCCCGAGTCGGGACGTATTAATCCGCCGACGGTGTGGAGCAGCGTTGATTTTCCGGAGCCGCTCGGTCCGACGATCGCCAAAAAATCGCCCTTTTCAATGTGAAGCGTCACCCCGTCAAGGGCTGTAAATATGCAATTATTCTTTTGGTACTTTTTTGTTATATTGTTGATTTTCAGCATAATATTTACTATTTTAATCCTTTGACACGTTAAAGTCCGGCGATGAAACTGTTGGATTCGTTCCCGGCGGGTTTCCTCTTCTTGTGAAGGTCATTCCTGGCT
Source organism: uncultured Prolixibacteraceae bacterium (assembly GCA_964486235.1). Taxonomy (GTDB): domain Bacteria; phylum Bacteroidota; class Bacteroidia; order Bacteroidales; family Prolixibacteraceae; genus JBCFBK01. The sequence goes on from CAZANK010000147.1 coordinate 7,716, forward strand.
AAGCGTTCCGGCCACATCGACCTGCGTGGCCAAAAGCGCCGGTATCCAGCTCGAGAGCATCCACAATAGCGGGAAAATGGCGATGGTATAACCGAACAATGACCAGAGCGGTTTGATCGACCGGGCCGTAAACCTGAAAATTTCCATCCCGAAATATTCGGCAATCAGGCTGCCGATAAAAAAGCCGGCGATGCTTCCCGCCAGGCCCAGGAAGAACGCTTTTAACAGGATCATCCATGTGACATAAAATTTGCTTTTCCCGGTAGCCAGCATGATCCCGATTTCGTACCGGCGTGCCGTGACGTTGGAATAAAACAGAAATCCGGAAATAAGCA
>CAZANK010000148.1:0-8040 GCA_964486235.1 uncultured Prolixibacteraceae bacterium
TGGACGATCAGATCGGCTTCATTGAGCACCTCGGCGCGGGTGCCCACCGTGGCCCCGGCGTCTTCGTAGTCGGCATCGGTTGCAAATGCCCGGCTTCCTGCCCCCTTTTCCACCAAACCCCGGATTTTACGGTCAGCCAGGTGCCTGACATGTTCCGGCAAAAGCGCCACCCGTTGTTCAGGGGCCTGGTCTTTCAATAATCCTATGATCATAGCAACGTTAAGTTTTGCGTTTCAGGTTAAGATAACAGATAACTTGCTAAAGTGTTTTGATCGCACCGCGAAGAAGATATCTTTGCAGTCTCAATTCTAAATATTCGATTATGCAAACTTGGTTTGAGGTCAAAGTGAAATATGTGAAGGTTGATCCGGACGGCCGTGAGCGAAAGGTGAGCGAGTCTTACCTGGTCGACGCCGTGTCGTTCACCGATGCCGAAACACGGATCATTCAGCAGATGCAACAGCTCATTCGCGGTGAGTTTCAGGTTGACAACATTAAGAAATCAAATATCATCGAGATCTTTCCTGCCGAGCAGGGTGAGTTTTGGTACAAGGCGCGGATAGCCATTGTGACCATTGACGAAAAAGCCGGCAAAGAGAAAAAGGTCAACAATTATTTTCTGGTTGCTGCCGACGATTTCAAAGAGGCTTTCCGGCGGCTGGAGGAGGGACTTTCGTACATTTTGGTGCCCTATCAAACAACAGCCATGAGCCTGAGCAACATTGCAGACGTGTTCCCTTACTTTCAGGATGGGACGGTGAAACCCTTGCCGGAGAATCTGAAGCCGCTGTATGCTGTTCCGCCGGTCAGCGGGGAAGGAATCGTGCCTTCCGGTGATCAGGAGGGCGGTTTTCAGGAAGAGGAAGGGTCTTTTGACCCGGAGGAACAGGGCGATTAAGGAGGGTTGAAGGGGCCGGAAACAGCGAAGCACCCGGATCGGGACAGGGCGTCTAAAACCGTCGATCCGGATGTTTCGCCGCATTCGGCACGCATGTGTTTTTAAGGACAATCACGTCAGACTTTGTCGTAAATCGCCTCGGGAACAAAATGATCCAGGTTATGCATCACCCGGAAAAAGCTGAATTGATCGCGCAAAACCGGATCAAGCATATAATACGTTGACACCACGCGGCAGATATCTTTGATTTCGGAAAAGATTTCGTTAAAGACACGTTTCCCTTCGTCGCTCAGGTTCATTGACCCGTTAATCAGATCAAAGCAGGAAACATAGTCTTTCATTTCCTGGTAGTAGGTGTTTACCCGGTCGATTAAGGGAGCCGGTATGGTTCGGCTGACCAGTTTTTCCCGCATGGCCGGCGTCATGTTCTCGTAGAATGATTTTGTCAGATAATACAGGCTCCGGTAGTCTCCGTTTTTGGCTTCGCTGTAGAGGTCGTTGAATCCGAGTTCCTGAAAGACCCGTTTTTGAAAGGCCGGGTCGTCTCTGAATTCCACTTTGATCAGTTCGCGCAGGACGCTGATATTGATCACCGATGAAATCATGAGATCATGGATACACGGACGTTTTTTGGGATGTTTACAAGAGGTTTCGAGCGGAAGGTATTTTTCCTTCGCAGTTTTGATCCGGGCTTCAAGTTGTTGTGCGTACTCAGGGGTCCAGTCTGTCCGAATCCTCGATAGCTCGAAAATATTCTCATAAAATGACTGGGCAATCTTCTGACTGGCGAGTATCGTGGCGTTTGCCAGTGAGCAATTTTTCTGTGTTTCCATACAAGCTGACTTTTGAATTATTAAACGGCACAATTGCGCAGAAAAGTTACAACAAATCAGCTTTCAAAAAAATGTTTAACAACCTAAATCAATTTTATCCTCAAGGAGATGATTTTTTCAGTTGATCCGGCTACCTCTTTTCCGTTCCACTTCGCGCAGCAGGATTTTCCGCATGCGGAATGTTTTCGGGGTGACTTCCAGGTATTCGTCGTGGTTGATGTATTCGAGCGCTTCTTCCAGGCTAAAGAGCAACGGCGGGGCCAGTCTTACTTTGTCGTCCGAACCGGACGCACGCATGTTGGTCAGTTTTTTTGACTGGGTAACATTAATGGTCAGGTCGTCGGCGCGGGTGCTTTCGCCCACCACCATACCCTCATAGACGTCTTCTCCCGGGGCAATGAAAAAGCGTCCCCGGTCCTGCAGTTTATTCAAAGCGTATGCAAACGCGATGCCTGGTTCTTTGGCAACGAGTGACCCGTTTTTGCGGCCTTCAATTTCCCCTTTCAACGGTTGGTATTCCACAAACCGGTGGGTCATCACGGCTTCGCCGGTCGTGGCCGTCAGCATGTTGGTGCGCAATCCGATGATCCCGCGCGACGGGATGAGAAATTCAAGGTGGATCCGGTCGCCCTTCCGTTCCATATTCTGCATTTCGCCTTTGCGCACCGTGACCATCTCCACCACCTTCCCGGAGAATTCGTCAGGAACATCGACGTGCATTTCTTCAATGGGTTCACACCTGATCCCGCCAATTTCCTTGAGAAGTACCTTGGGTTGTCCGACCTGTAATTCATATCCTTCGCGGCGCATGGTTTCGATGAGAATGGAAAGGTGCAGCACACCCCGGCCATAGACGGTGTACGAATCTGCCGTATCGCCCGGGATCACCCTCAGGGCAAGGTTTTTCTCGAGTTCCCGTTCCAGCCTTTCTTTCAGGTGGCGGGAGGTGACATATTTGCCTTCCCTTCCAAAGAAAGGAGAGTCGTTAATGGTGAACAACATGCTCATGGTTGGCTCGTCCACGGCAATGGGATCGAGGGGCTCCGGGTTTTCAGGATCGCTGATGGTATCGCCGATGTCAAAATTGTCGATGCCAACCAGCGCGCAGATATCGCCGCTTTTCATGCGTTCGATCTTTTGGCGTCCTAATCCCGTGAAGGTATGCAATTCCTTGATCTTGTTCTTTTTGACGGATCCGTCGCGCTTGACCAGGGCCACCTGCATCCCTTCCCGTAATTCTCCCCGGTGAATGCGGCCGATCGCGATCCGTCCCACGTACGATGAATAATCGAGCGAGGTGATCAGCATCTGGGGCGTTCCCTGTTGGTCGTGCGGGGCGGGGATATGTTCAAGGATCGTATCGAGCAGGGGGGTAATGGAGTCTGTTTTGACGCGGAGATCGCTGGTCATCCACCCCTCTTTGGCTGAACCGTAAATGGTTGGAAAGTTCAACTGGTCTTCTGTGGCATCCAGGCTGAACATGAGGTCAAAAACCTGCTCATGAACCTCCTCGGGACGGCAGTTTGGTTTGTCGACCTTGTTGATGACCACGATGGGCTTCAGCCCAAGCGCCAACGCCTTGGATAACACGAACCGGGTCTGGGGCATGGTGCCTTCAAACGCGTCGGCCAGAAGCAGCACGCCATCGGCCATGTTGAGGACGCGTTCCACCTCGCCCCCGAAGTCCGCGTGTCCCGGCGTGTCGATGATGTTAATTTTCACGCCGTTGTAGGTGACCGAAACGTTCTTGGCCAGAATGGTGATCCCCCGTTCGCGTTCCAGATCGTTGTTGTCGAGAATCAGTTCCTGCCTTTTCTCGTGTTCTTTCAGAATGTGGCAGTAGTAGATCATTTTATCGACCAGCGTCGTCTTTCCATGGTCAACATGCGCGATAATCGCTATATTCCTAATCTTTTGCATACGTTCTCTCCCCAATTGGACGCGCAAAGATAATTGTAATTTTTCAGCGTGTACTTTTTCTTTCGTATTCTTGACGGTAACTTAACAACCTGGATTGGAACACGCCCTCTGCGCGCTGCGCCATGCCCCATGCTGTTTCATTCGCCCTTCATCGCCCGGGACTGTTCAGGGATGATGTCTTTTTCGTAATTCCCGGGCCAGGTCTTCGATCCGGTAACCCTTGCTGGTCAGCAAGACGATGAGATGGTACAGCAGGTCAGCACCTTCATAAATGAAGTTGTCATCGTCGCCGGCCATGGCGCCAATGATGGTTTCGACGGCTTCTTCGCCCACTTTCTGTGTGATCTTGCGGACCCCTCCCCGGAAAAGGGACGTGGTATAGGAACCTTCGGGCATTTCCTCTTTTCGTTTGTCGATAAAGTCCTGAAGGTGTTTCAGGAACTGCAGGTCGTCCGGACTGTTGGTTTCGTTCCAGCAGGTGTCGTTGCCGGTATGGCAAACGGGGCCGACAGGATTAACCTTGATCAATAAGGTGTCATTGTCACAATCGGACGCGATGGAAACCAAGTGGAGGAAGTTGCCGCTTTCTTCGCCTTTGGTCCACAGCCGCTTTTTGGTGCGGCTGTAGAAGGTTACCTTCCCCGTTTCTTTTGTTTTCTGCAAGGCTTCTTCATTCATGAAGCCAAGCATCAGTACCTTATTTGTGACGTGATCCTGGATGACAGCCGGGATCAGTCCGCCGAGTTTGTTAAAATCAAGTTGAGTCATATTCATTTTTTGAAATCTCTCCTATTTTTAAAGTTTCTCCTTGCCGCTTGTGGCTTGCAGCGTTTTACCGTACCGCGATATTTTTGCTTCGAAGATATGCTTTCAGATCGGGAATGGTGATTTCGCCATAATGGAAAATGCTGGCGGCCAGTCCGGCGTCAGCCTTTCCTTTTGTAAACACGTCGACGAAGTGGTCCATGTTCCCGGCTCCGCCCGAGGCGATGATCGGGATTTTGAGCATGTCGGCCATTTTGGCCAACTCCTCGTTGGCAAAACCGTTTTTGGTCCCGTCGTGGTCCATCGAGGTGAACAGGATTTCTCCGGCGCCGCGTTCTTCGGCTTCTTTGGCCCAACTGAACAGTTCCTTGTCGGTCGCGATCCGCCCGCCATTGACAGTCACGGTCCATTTTCCGCCGTCGTTTTTGGCATCGATGGCCACCACGACGAACTGGCTCCCGAAATGGAGGGCCATGTCGTCAATCAGTTGAGGGTTTCGAACGGCCGACGAGTTCATGCTGATTTTGTCGGCGCCTGCGTCGAGCAGTGCGGCGGCGTCGCTGAGTTCACTGATCCCGCCCCCGACCGTAAACGGCACGTTCAGCTCCCGGGCGATCCGGCGGACCAGATCGATAAAGGTTTTCCGGCCTTCGTGGGTGGCCGTGATGTCCAGGAAGACCAGCTCATCAGCGCCCTGTCCGGCATACACCGCACCCATCTCGACCGGATCGCCGATTGATTTGATATTCAAAAAGTTGATGCCTTTGACGGTCTGTCCGTCTTTGATATCCAGGCAGGGGATAATTCGTTTTGCAAGCATGTTGTCTTTTTTAAAATTTCAGGTTTATGATAAAATTAAGCCAATTCCAACGGCAATTCAGGGAAAACGATACCAGGGTGCCCAGTAAAAAGTATCGTTAACCTAAATTAGTTAATATTTTACTGATTTTGAAAACATTCAACCTCCTTCAACGTTATTTTTCCTTCATAAATGGCTTTGCCGACAATTACTCCCGGCACGTTAGCTTCGTTGAGCCTGACAATGTCGTTCATCGACGAAATGCCGCCGCTGGCAATCAATCCCAGGTTGGGGAACTTGTCCATGATCTCCCGGTAGAGATCCGTTGCTGGTCCTGAAAGCATACCATCGCGGGCGATGTCGGTCGAGATCACTTTTTGGATTCCCTCGTCCACATAATTTTCTATAAAATCCAGGATAGGGAGTTCCGATACTTCCTGCCAGCCGCTGACGGCGATCTTTTTGTCTTTTGCATCAGCCCCCAGGATGATTTTCGACGGTCCGTATTTTCCAAGCCAGCGAATGAATGTTTCCCTGTCCTTAACGGCAATGCTTCCGCCGGTGACCATTTGTGCACCGCATTCAAAGGCGATACGCAGGTCATCATCCGCTTTTAGTCCGCCGCCAAAGTCGATGATCAGACTGGTTTTGGAAGCGATTGTTTCCAGGACCTTTTGATTGACGATGTGTTTCGCTTTCGCGCCATCCAGATCGACCAGGTGAAGCCTTGTGATGCCGGCATCTTCAAACATTTTGGCCACCTCGAGTGGGTTTTCATTGTAGATGGTCTTTTGACTGTAATCGCCTTGCGACAGCCGGACACATTTGGCGTCGATGAGGTCGATGGCGGGGATAATTGTAATCATTACTTCTCAATCTTTAAAAAGTTTTCCAGGATCTTCGCTCCGACTGTTCCGCTTTTTTCGGGGTGGAACTGGGTGGCATAAAAGTTATCCCTTTGAAGTCCGGCGCTAAAGGGAATGATGTAATCCGTGACGGCTGATGTCTGTTTTCCAACCGTCGCATAATAGGAATGGACAAAATAAACGTACTGCGCTTCGCGTGAAGGATCAAACAGATCACCCTTGAGGACGGATAGGGTGTTCCATCCCATGTGCGGGACCTTGGTCACATATTCCATCCCTGGTTCCGGGATGAAGCGCCTGACTTTTTCCTCAAAAATACCCAGGCAGGGGGTGTTTCCTTCTTCCGAATGGCTGCATAAGAGTTGCAGTCCCAGGCAAATACCCAGGACAGGTTGTGTTAAAGCTGGTATTATTCTGTCGAGACCCTCTTTCCTTAAATAGGCCATTGTCGTGCTTGCTTCGCCGACGCCCGGGAAGATCACTTTATCGGCTTTTCTGATCTTTTCCGGATCACCGGTGATCTCCGCCTGAACGCCGAGCCGGTACAAGGCATTTTTTACCGATTCAATATTTCCTGCATTGTATTTGATGATAACAATTTTCATGTATTAAATTTTTTTTTGGTCATCCGGTAGCAACAAGAAGGATTTTCCTTAATTTTACAGCACTTTTAACCGGCGCGTTCTTCTAACGGTCAGGAAACCTGTTTCTCAATCAGGTAATAGCAGTTCGATTCTGCTACGCGCTACTTTTCTTCAGATGCATTTTCAGACAGATTTTCAGATTTTCAGATACTCAGACAGTCAGAGAATCCGTTCTTCCGTTTCCGGTCTCCGTTTTTGCCCTCTGCGCTTAATTAAACACCACCGTTTTATTCCGGTAGACGAGCACTTTTCGCTGCAGGTGGTTGAAAACCGCATTGGAAAGCACGATTTTTTCCAGGTCACGCCCTTTCCGGATCAGGCTTTTCACGGTATCGACATGACTGCATCGAACCACGTCCTGCGTGATAATCGGTCCGGCATCCAGGTCGTAGGTCACGTAGTGGCTGGTGGCGCCGATCAGTTTCACTCCCCGTTCATATGCCGCGTGCTAAGGTTTCGCGCCGGCGAAAGCGGGTAAAAAAGAATGATGAATATTGATGATCTTGTCCGGGTACCGTTTTACAAAATCGTTGGAGAGGATTTGCATGTACCGTGCCAGCACGATAAAATCGATCCGGTATTCTTTCAGCAGTGCCAATTCGGCCTGTTCCTGCTCCGTCTTGTTTGCCGGGGTGACCGGGAAATAGTGAAAGTCAATCCCAAACCGTTCAGCCACTGGTTTCATGTCTTCGTGATTGCCGATGATCAACGGAATTTCCACGTCCCACTCGCCCGCTGTATACCGTGAAAGGATATCAAAAAGACAATGCGACATGTTCGACACAAAGATCGTCATGCGTGGAATGTCTTTTGAAAAGTAGAGTTTCCATTCCATTTGCAGCCTGGTTGCGATCAGCGTTTCAAAATATTCGCCGATCTTGGACGGAGGGATTGAAAAATCTTCAAGTTCCCATTCCACACGCATGTAAAATACTTTTTGCGCACGGTCAACATACTGGTCGAGGTTAATGATATTCCCGTTGTTTTTATTCAGGAATTCAGTAACAGTTGCCAAGATACCCTGCCGGTCCGGACAGTGGATCAGCAAAATCGCGGTATTCTTCTTCTCGCGCAGCGGTTTTATACTTTTCATATTTTTGCTTTTCGTCGTTCGTTTTTCTATCCTTTTCCATGTTTTTGCTTTCAGGTGATAACCCTTCGCTGTCAGTCACTCTTTAACCATCTGACCATTCATTTACCATTTGATCATATAACCATTGTTCATTCTTCCTGTCTCCGGTCTCCGCTCTCCGTCACAGCGTTCCTTTGGTTGACGGAAGTTCAAAGTTAAACACATCTTTTCTGATCGCCATTT
>CAZANK010000149.1:0-3562 GCA_964486235.1 uncultured Prolixibacteraceae bacterium
AGGAAACGTTCCCTCCAAAAGGTAATCCTCTCCTGCGGATAATACCAATACCCGTTAATGAATCCGGTGAGCCAGACATCCGTCACTTTGCTTGACAAAACCAGGTCGAAAAGTTCAGGATGGTCGTCTAGGGATCCGGAACTCACTGAAAGATGAAAAGTCCTCACGTCGTTTTTCTTGTTCGACGTGCCCGGCATACAGGCCGGCAGCGCATACAGCGCACCTCCGGCCAATGTGACGGATTTAATGAAGTGCCTTCGTTTCATGATTTAATCTTTTTATCTGTTTTACTCGAATTGATCTCACCCGATTCTCGTATCATCGTTCGCTTTTTTCCTGAGCCAACAATGTATGGAATTCGCATGGCAGAATTCCTTTTGCCAATAAACGCTCTTTTGGGCGAAGTAGACCTTTTTCACGACACGATCATCATTTCTGTCTCCTGATTGCTTTTGTAGTCAAAGAAAGGAAGAATAATGAGAAAAACAAACACGAGTCCGATCTAAAAAGGTAGTTCCGTCATTACAAAGCAATCTGTACCGCGTAAAAAAAATGATTGCATCGTCACACCCCTTCGTAATGGCATGTTTCATTTTGGACTTTTTAGACCGGACTCAAATCGTTTAAATCCGAATTGGGGCCTGACTGCCATGAATTTTATTTTTTGGGGTATTTTTTTGATAGCCAGCAAATACAAAATGGCTTCTCCTCCGTTTGGGGGAACAAACTTCCGGGGGGCGTCTTCAACTTTTGTTTTCCCTGATCCGGTCACCTGATTGTTGACCGGATCATACCATTCAACCTGCCATTCGCCTTTGGGAAGCTTGACCGTGAAAGATTCTTCGTCCGGTCGTAGAATCGGCAGCGGGCTTCATTTTTGCCAGGTCTATCTTTTCGGCAAACCGGCGGATGATCCCCATGGCAACTCGGGTGTCGGTTGTTTTTTTATCGGTACCCATAAAATCCATGTAGATTGGGTTATATCCCCGCATGAAGGCTTTCCATACCCATTGCCTGTCCGTATGGGCCGGATTAAGGTGATCGGTATCCAGAAGAATGACTTTGGAGCCATCGGCAACGGGAGGACTTAGCTCATAGCTTTTTCTATCGTCTGCTCCCGGCGAAATGATCTCGGCAGGACTGTTAGCCAGGTTTTTGTTGGTCCCTTTCCCGAAGATCTCATCCCACTGAAAAGTCATCCACACCAGGTGTTGTTTGGGTTTTGCCCTTTCATATTCCTGAATGTAGCGGATCAGCTCGTACTGCCATGCAGTCGAGGCCCTGTGACCCTCATTCACGATTTCATAAACCAGATTGTCCAGGTCGTTCAGTTCATCAATGGTACGGCGCACGTAAGCTTTCTGGATGGACAGGATCGCGCTGTCCTGCAAGGAGTGGACTTCGTATCTTTCCCCATCCATGTCCCTGTCGCCGTCAATCCCGTTGATATTATTGTTTTTGTTACACGGGTGAAATGCCCACGGGCTGAAATAGTGGGATTTTATTTTCCGGGATACGCTGAAACCCTGGAAAAGCATGACACCCACGTAAATCCCTTTCCGGTCTGCCTCAATGATCCGTTGCCGGAGACGCTGAAAATATTCCGGGTTGAATTGGGTCAGGTCGAACTTCAGCAGGTTGTCATTACCCTTTCCCGGTCCGGTACGCGCGAAAAGCGAAGGTGAGAGCCGGATGACAGTGTTCCCTCCCAATGCCCATGCTTCTTCCCACGCCCACAGGCGAATAAAGTTATGATGCCAGGATTCAAGCATCTCAAGATGCTTTTCATAGTTGAAAACCGGGGGGAAGATCAGGGGAGGCACGTCCCTGATGTCCTGAAAGTTGAGCCAGGTGTGGGAGCCGGTCAGGCAGATTGCTTTTCCTGATCCGTCAGTGACGTAGCGTGGGTTGTCCGGATGAACCTTCAGGGGTACACCGTCCCCGGTAGCGCCCGCTGCGGGATGATAGCGAAGAAAAGCAAACGCGACGCACAGGATCAAAGAAAATCGTTGATTGGTCATTTTGGGTTCCGTAATTGTTTGATGTTTATACACTTCTTTATGTTTCTTCAAGGGTATTTATTTAGCCAGTGAAACACTTTTCTCCGGCATCTACGATTCTTCGCACCATATCGTTTCTGCAAACAAATTGGAAGAGGAGAAGCGGACATCTCAGGCATCATCCGCTTCTCCCGATCGGGTTATCTTGGCTTTATTTTATAAGATGCTTTACTTTTCAAATAAACCTGGTACTACCATTTTGGGTTTTGTGTCAGGTTTAAATTTAACCCCAGATCCCTGGTGGGCAATGGCCACAAATAGTCCCTCTGCGGATTGAACGATCTTTTTGATGCATCCTGAACGACAACGATACTATCTGAATTAATTACTAACTGAGCTGAAATATTTTTATGCTCTTTGGGTAAAAGCTTTACGTCCAGTGTTGGTTTAGGCAGCTCTATTTCTGCCGTTTTCCAACGGATCAGGTCCCAATAACGGTGCCCGCCTTCCATCGCCAGTTCCACCCTGCGCTCGGTCCGTATTTCTGTCCGCATATCCAACCCATTCGTTGCTATAAAACTATTGGTCAGCGGAGGCATTTTTGCCCTGGCCCGGACCAGGTTAATGGATTTATCGAGATCCACATCTGAAATGTTGCTATTCAATTCAAATTTAGCCTCTGCGTATGTCAACAACACTTCTGCATAACGGATCAAAATGTGATCGAGAAAGCTGAAATCCTGCCGATAATCGGGTTCGTAATTAAAATATTTTCGATATGTATACCCGCTACTGGTAAACCCAAACCCCGGCACATAAAGGCCCCCCACAAAAATGTGCTTTTTATTAAATATTGTGGCATCCATGCGGATATCACGGTTCTCGAATTCCGTTAATGTGGTCGTTCTGGGTTTGTGGTACGGAGATTTTTCAATCGGAAGCCCGTCTACATACCGGTAAGCGTCCGCAAGCGCCCTGGTCGGGGTTGAGGACCCCATCTGCTCACCCGACTGAATCCTATGCGTTGAAATTTTATTAGCCGCATTTGCGCCATATAAACGCACTAAAATGTTCTCTGAGCTGCGTTCCCCTTCGTATAAAAAAAGATAATGGTAACTTGTATCCGCACTCTGGGGATTTTCATACAAGGAATACGTTGCAGCGTTTATCAGTATTTCGCTGGAATGAAGGGCGATGTTCAAATGTTTTTCCGCATCCCTTGTTCCATGAAATTTATTTCTGGTCCCTTCAAACAGACCAATACGGGCCTTCAGCGCCAGGGCAGCGCCACTGGTAATCCGTCCGTATTCTGATGACGGGAGATTACTGACATCAGGCAAAGTCGCAATGGCATTGTCCAAATCGGCATACACGGTGTCCAGCACTTTTTCCCGGTTGGTCCGATGGGCGACAGTCAGCGTGTCGAACACATCAAATGTTCGCAGGATGAGGGGCACATCGCCAAACCGTTTGACCAGCTCAAAATTAGCCCATGCCCGAAAAAAACGGGCCTCACCGCGATAGCGTTCAGCTTCGGCCCCGGTAACATCTGCCGATTTCTC
>CAZANK010000149.1:3662-8038 GCA_964486235.1 uncultured Prolixibacteraceae bacterium
GGGCCTCACCGCGATAGCGTTCAGCTTCGGCCCCGGTAACATCTGCCGATTTCTCGAGAATATTATTGGCAACGCGAATCAACGCATAGCTATTATCCCAGTCACTGTCTGTCCCCGGGGCAAGCCGGGAACCATCGCTGATCTGGTTAGCCGCACCACTGCTCACACCATCGTCCGCATAATTGGCATACGTCAGGTTGGTTAACATATCGGGAAGAAACGGGTACATGTAATTACATGCATTTTTTAGATCTTCTGGGGTCTTCCAGAAGGCGGCATCTGACAATTGGGTTTCGGGATACAGATCCAGATTACAGGAACTTGCCATCGTCAACACGGCAAAGGCAAAAAAATAGTATTTATATAGTAATTTCATAATAGTACGCTTTTAGGTCGTTAAAAAGTGATATTTACGCCCATCGAAAATGTGCGGAAGAACGGATACTGAAAACTGGCGTTGTTCGGAATTTCAGGGTCATAGTAAGGGAACCACATCGATGTCAATTCGGCAAGATCCTGCCCCGAGAAGTAAATACGTGCTTTTGTAATCGAAATATGTTCGGTCAGCGACTGCGGCAGCGTATATCCGACCTGGAGGTTTTTCAAACGCACATAAGCCACATTTTGGATCCAATGTGAAGATGCCAGTGTATTACCTGTATTGCCTTCATAAGGTCTGGGAAACTTGGCATCCGGATTCTCCGGGGTCCAGTAGTCTAAATGAATTTTCCAGGATTTTCGATTCGTTTGGGAAGATGGATTTACAACCAAAGGGTTTAAAAGCATCTTACGCTCACCTACTCCTTGCAGGAAAGCTGAAAAATCAAATCCTTTCCATTTAAATCCGAGATCGATCCCAAAATTATAGCGAGGCGACGTATTCCCAAGATAGACCAAATCCCCTTTGTCATCCAAACGATTCAAACCTCCGTTAATTAATTCGTCGTCGTTCACATTCCGATATTTAATATCGCCGGGGCCTGCTTTGCTGTTCTGAAAGGCATGTGCAGTAACTTCTCCCGGTGAGGTAAAATAACCTTCCGCTTCATAGCCGAATATCGAATTATAAGGCATTCCTTCAATGATACTGTTTGTCCCCAAACTAACTGAAGATTGTCCGGAATATTTCAATATCTTATTTTTCGAATCAAACAGATTCACGTTTGCCCAATAACTGAAATCAGCAGAAGGGGAATCTTTCCAGCCTACCGTCACTTCCCATCCCCAGGTTTTCAGATCGGCTACATTGTAAGTAGAAGTGCTGATCCCAATAACCGACGAAACCTGCAGGGGCGCGAGCATGTCGTTGTTGCGTTTGATGTAATAGTCACCACTCACATTCAGCCTGTTTCTCAGAAAAGATAAATCCACCCCAATGTTTTTCGTTTCAATGGTTTCCCAGGTTTTATCCGCCGAAGCCAGGTATTTTTGATAATACGATTTATTTGCCACGTCATTGAAGGGATAGACGGTACCAGAAGTAACCAGCGCGATATAATCATAATTCCCGATTACGCCATCAGAATTTCCCAGTTGCCCCCAGGAAGCCCTGAGCTTAAACTCATCGAAAACGGGGAACAGTTCATGAAACCAGGATTCATTATTTAACCGCCATGCGCCCGATAATGATGGAAAGGCTTGCCAACGATCAGAAGGAGCCAGTTTAGAGCTGCCGTCGTACCGAAGGTTAGCCTCGAACAAGAACCGGTCATCAAAATTGTAATTTAACCGCCCGAACCAGGAGAGAAGCGCCCATGTCTGGACATCATCCGAAACTGCAGCGAGCGTGGGATCTCCAAGGTTTAAACTGAAAAGCTCATTCGAGGAGAGGGATTTTGCGGTTGCTGACACATAATGGTAACTATAATCTTCATAAGCATAACCGCCTAACAGATGGAAGGTATTCTTCCCGCCAAGTTTGAAATCGTAATCAGCCAGAAGCTGCACATTATTGCTCAAAGTAGTTGTACGGTCTTTAGAATTCCTGTTAGGGTTATTGATATACCTGTTTATAGTGACCCTGTTCCACCTGGGCACTGTACGATAAACTCCATCAGTGCTTTCCCCTATATAGCGGGGACTGTACACGGCGGAAAGGGTCAATCCTTCCACCACGTCTTTTGCCTTGAAAGTAAAGACACCACTAAATTCGTCCCCCCTGTTTTTTACTCTTCCCCCGTCTTTAAGTATAGGATATACCGTACAATTACTTCCGTGTCCATAGTATTTGGTATCGTTACTTTCCGGCAAAAAGATGGGAAATATCTGTGCCGTTTGAAACAATTCATAAAACATTCCCCACGTTCCACCAACACTCCCTGCCGGGCTTAAGGTATTGCTTTGACGGTACGATAAGCGGGTATCCAAACTAAAGGTTTTGTTTAACTGCCGGAAATAGTTAAAGCGGCCGTTTATACGATCAGTGTCGTCCGGGCCAAACTTAAAAATTCCCTGTTGATGATAGTACCCCAACGACATAAAGAACTGTTCCTTTTCAGTGCCACCTCTCAGGGAAATATTCTGGTCGTTCATCGGCGAAAGATCCCGCACCAGCAGTGGTATCTGATTTAAATCATACGCCATTCTGTAATCTTTACCCGGGTTCCACCAGGCATCAGCATAATTCACATCCGGATTCTTCATGTCTTCGATTTCTGCAGGCTTATAATCATCTCCCTTCCCTGCATTGCGACGACCAATATTCGTAAGCGTTTCTTCCTCCCAGGAGTGTAACCGGTCCGGCAACATCATAGGAGATTGTCCGCCAAACAAGCCGTTGTATTCCACGATCAGTTTTCCGATATTCCCTTTTTTTGTCGTTACAAGAATGACCCCTCCTGCAGCCCTTGCTCCATAAATGGCAGAAGCGGCGGCATCCTTTAAAACGCTCACCGATTCAATATCACTCGGATTCAGGGTAGAGATATCTCCGGGTGAACCATCCACCAGCACTAAGGCTTTGCCCCCGTTCACGGAAGAGAGACCGCGTATTTCAACAGTATAACCTTCCTTGCCGGGTTGTCCGGTACTCCGGGTCACCACAACACCGGAAGCCGTTCCCTGTAACGCTGACAGGGCATTGGTCACAGGCCGGTTCTCCAGCTTTTCTCCATTTACCTGCGAGATGGAACCCGTCAGATTGACCTTTTTCATCGTACCATAACCGATTGCCACTACCTCATCAATGCCTATGGCCTCTTCTGCCATAGTAACATTAATAGTTGTTTTGCCGGCAATGGGGATTTCCTGCGTTTTCATCCCCACAAACGAAAACACCAGCGTAGCCCCCGAAGGAATGTCAGATAAGGTAAAATGACCGGAGGCGTCAGTGATCGTACCACTTGCCGTTCCTTTAACCGCAATTGTCACCCCCGGAAGCGGGGCGCCGGAAGGGTCAGTCACTTTACCGGAAACGGCCTTTCGCTGTTGCGTTACCACCTGCTGATTTGAATCCCGCGGCTTGATGATGATGTTTTTCCCGACAATTTCATACGTGATGGGAAGATCGTTGCTTAAATGAGTCAACGCTTCTTCTACCGTTAAATCCCGGAAGTCAACATCGGCTTTTTGATTTTCGTCTACCTGGGTTTTGTTGTAAAAAAAATAGACGCCGGATTGATCTTCAATCGCATCCAGGATTTTTGCCAGCGACGCGTCTTTCATTTTCAGATCGAGATGCGTTTTCTGAGCAGAGACATGATTTGCCGATACCTGCAAAACTGCGACAAACATGATGAAAAAGTTTAGTTTCATAATCAAAGTAAGTTTTTTTAGCGCCGGCATGCCGCCACCGCTCCGGTACAGTTTTTTTTTCATAAATTTGAACTGTTAATCGTTTAAAAAATGATTTTCTTTTTTACAACAGGGATAGTTAGGGCTATTCCTGTTGTTTTTCGATGCGTTTATTCTGCTTGCAGAAGTTTAACACTCAGGTGATCCGTTCGTTTTTCATCTGTTTTAATTTGGTTATTTTAACGTGTTTTGAATCATTCCAGCCAGATGTCACGTCCATCCATCCGGTAGTTGAGCGAAGTGGTCCGTTCGATGGTTTCCAGGGCATCAAAGATATTTTGCTTATACTCGAATATGCCCCTGAACCGTTGGTGTTCGACGGCGTCGTTTTTCAGATGGATACGGACGTCATATGCCTTTTCAAGTTGGAGGACGATGGTTTCCAGGTCAGCATCCTTGAAAATGTATTTCCCGTCCCGCCATGCCGTATTTAGGTAGGTATCTGTTTTTTCGATCTGCAACTTTTTAGCGGCTATGTGAAAGGATGCACATTCCCCGGGCGTTAATTTTATGGGAGCATGCCCAGGTAAACGCTTAAAGCCGAGTTCAATGCTTCCTTCTTCCAGGGTCGTCGCTGTTTGTTC
>CAZANK010000150.1:0-3544 GCA_964486235.1 uncultured Prolixibacteraceae bacterium
ATCGAGCGTCGGCTCAACTATGGCAGCGCCTATGAGTTGCAGGCGCGGGGCGGGGGCGGTATCGACCGGGTCCGTCATATCGTGGATCAGGATATCGTTCCGGAGCTTGAAAATATGGACGGCATTGCTGGTGTCAACGTGTACGGGGGAAAGGAAAAGTCGATCGAGATCACCATGGATGAAGAAGCCTGCGAGGCTTACGGGATCACTGCCGGTGCCATCCGATCGCTGCTGGGCGCGAATTCCAGGTCGCGGGTGTATGCCGGAAACCTGAAGGAGGAGGATCAGCTTTATTTTGTTCATGTCACGGCCGAGTACGGACAGGTGTCGGATCTTGAAAACCTGGTGGTGGCCGACGGCCCCATCCTCCTGAAAGACGTGGCGGAGATCCGTTTCGGCGTGAAGGAGGAGACCAGTTACAGCCGGGTGAACGGACAGGATGCGGTGAGCATGCTGTTGATCAATGACTCTCAGGCCAATCAGATCGACCTTTCGCATAAGGCGCAGGAGTTGATCGAAGAACTGAATCAAAAGCTGGAAGGGAAGGGTGTGCAGGTGGTCGTTCAGGAAAATTCGGCGGAGACCATGGAAAACAACATCGACCAGATCATTAACCTGGCTTTGGTTGGCGGATTAATGGCCGTGTTCGTGCTGTGGATGTTCCTGAAGAATGTCCGCATCGTGGCTTTCATTGCCTTATCGATCCCTGTTTCCGTGTATACTGCGTTCAACTTCTTCTACGCGTACGGCATTACCATCAACAGTCTGACGTTGGTCGGAATGGCCCTGGCGGTGGGAATGCTGCTCGATAACAGCGTGGTGGTGCTTGAGAATATCTACCGGCTGGCAGGAATCGGGAAAGGTCCCGAGGAGTCCGTGACCCGGGGAACAAAGGAAGTGTGGCGGTCCATTGTCGCGTCGACGCTGACGACGGTGACGGTCTTCCTGCCTTTCCTCTTCTCTTCGAATTTTATGATCGAATTACTGGGAAGGAATATCGGCATCTCCATTGTGTCAACGTTGCTGGTCTCACTGGTCGTTGCGCTGCTTTTTGTGCCCATGGTCATTCATTTTGTGCTGACCCGGCGGAGAGGCAGCGCGATGCATTTTGAAAAGCTGACCACCAATAACCGGATGGTCCAGATTTATCTCCTTTTGCTGAAATCGTGCATGCGTCATCCTGCTGCCACTGTTTTAGGTGCCGTCGCTGCGTTTTTTATCATGATTTTTATCAGCCTGGCGATCAGCGTGAGCACCTTGCGGGAGGTGGAGGCCGACCAGATCAAGCTCTACGTGACCATGCCTTCCGGATCGAGTCTGGAAACAACCGATGGGACGGTCCGAAAGATTGAGGAAAAGCTTCAGGATGTCAAGGAAAAGAAAGACATTGCCAGCAATGTCGAAGAGGAGGAAGCCGTGATCACCGTCACGCTCGCGGAAGACTTTGAAAAAGTGGACGGACGAAATTTTGCGGAAATAAAATCGTCGGTGAATGAGTTGACCAGAAATGTGGGCCCGGCGGAGATCGGCTTTGAACAATCCCGCTCGGGCGGCGGCGGCGGCGGGGCCAACATGATGAACAACTTTCAGCGCTTCCTGGGTATCGGCACGGAAGAAGAGAAAATCGTGCTGAAGGGACAGGATTTTGAGATGATGAAGATGGTTGCCGAAGATTTTCGGTATTTCCTGGAGGAGATGGACTTCATTAACCGTGTCCGGCTCAATGTGTCGGATAACCGGCCGGAAGTGCACCTGCTTTTTGATCAGCTTTTGATGACCGAGTATAACGTGAATGTCGCCCAGGTAGCGTCCGAGCTGAATTCCTTCTCCGGGGAAATATCGACAGGCGTGCTGTTTAAACAGGAACTGGATGAGTATGAGATCATCCTGAAACAGGAAGGGAAGGAGGAAACGGGGGAACAGGATACGCGGACGATGGACGACCTGAAAGCCCTGCAGGTAAAAAGCCAGTCGGGGGGATTGCACGAGCTGCGCGATTTTGCCAACCTGGTGTATGCCCGCGGGTTGGCCGGGATTAACCGGATCAACCAGGAAAAGCAGATTGAGGTGACCTACCGGCTCATCGATGAGGCGCAGGATTCGAAAGACCTGCTCGAGTCATACCGGTATGAGATTGACAACCTGATTGCCGCCTATCATTTCCCCTCGGGGATTGCCGCGGAAGTGATCCACGAGGAAAACGATCTGGAAGAGTTTAATTTTTTGATCTTCGCGGCCATCATCCTGATCTTTATGATCCTGGCATCGGTGTTTGAGTCGTTTGCCACGCCCTTCGTGTTGCTGTTTTCCATTCCCCTGGCGGCCATCGGCTCACTGCTGGCGCTCATCTTCACCGGGAACAGCCTTTTTAACGCCAACACCATGATCGGGTTCCTGATCCTGCTCGGGGTGGTGGTCAACAACGGGATCATCCTGATCGATTATACCAACATCCTGAGAAAAGAGGGATTCCGGATGTCAAGGGCGTTAATGACGGCCGGACTCTCGCGT
Organism: uncultured Prolixibacteraceae bacterium; assembly: GCA_964486235.1. Lineage (GTDB taxonomy): Bacteria > Bacteroidota > Bacteroidia > Bacteroidales > Prolixibacteraceae > JBCFBK01. Next base: position 2,512 of record CAZANK010000150.1, read on the forward strand.
GTGCGTCCAATCCTGATCACGGCGATCACCACCATCGTGGCCATGTTTCCCCTGGCCATGGGGCAGGCGGAGTACGTGAGCGTGATCGGCGCTCCTTTCGCGATCGTGGTGATCGGCGGGCTCGCGCTGAGTACCTTGCTCACGCTGGTGTTCATCCCGACTTTCTACTTTGGATTGGAAAACGCACTGCGCTGGTTCAGCGGACTTGACTGGAAGCTGCGGGCGTTTCAACTCGTCCTGATGACGGGCGCCATCGTGCTGACGTTCCTTGAAGTGGGGTCGCTGCCCTGGCGGATGATCGATACCGTCCTTGCTGTGGTCCTGGTTCCCGGCGTGGCCTGGTTTGTGATGAACAGCCTGAAGAAGGCCGGGACACGGTTGCCCGCCCCTGACGAGAGAGTCCGGATCACCATCCGGAACCTGGTGAAGATCTATGACCGCCCCGGCCGTTTTTCACGCGAGTGGCAAGGCGGACAGCATATCAGGCATCGCGCGGGACTGATCAGGGACTACCGCTCGGTCAGGGATTTTGACCAACTGATCTGGCAACTGCCGATCCTCGCATTTGTGATTTATTTTACCTTCATCTTCCTGGAACAGGCCTTCTGGATTTGTATCCTGATGCTGGTTGTTTACTGGTATATCGGGGAAATGTGGAAACCTGTCGCGATTTACCTGGATCACCGGCACGAGGACACCGGAAAACGGGTGTTCTTCCTGACGAAAAAGCAGGTAAGCGGATTCCTGTTCTGGATCCTTCCCCTGGCCGAACTGGCTTTCCTGTATCTGAAAACAAAGTATATCGGACTGGTGGCGGCTTATGCGGTGCTGTGGTACCTGGGGCTCGTCATTTCTGTCACATCGAAACGGCTGTACGGGGAAAAGGTGAACATTGACCGGATCACCGGGCGCTTTAGCTCGTTACGGCGATCAGTCTACCGGGTGGTCAAGAAGATTCCGGTCATCGGAAAGCGCCGTGCGCCTTTCAAAGCGCTGAACGGCGTTTCGCTCGAGATCGGAACGGGCATGTTTG
>CAZANK010000150.1:3644-7958 GCA_964486235.1 uncultured Prolixibacteraceae bacterium
GCGCCTTTCAAAGCGCTGAACGGCGTTTCGCTCGAGATCGGAACGGGCATGTTTGGACTGCTTGGGCCAAATGGTGCCGGGAAGTCGACCATGATGCGGATCATCTGCGGAATCCTGGATCAGAGTTACGGGAAGATTTGGATCAACGGGATCGATACCCGGGAAAAACGCGAGGAGCTGCAGGGACTGATCGGGTACCTCCCCCAGGAATTCGGCACCTACGAAAATATGCCTGCCTGGCAATACCTGGATTACCAGGCCATGCTGAAAGGCATCACCGATACCGAAGAAAGGGAAGAAAGACTGGAATACGTGCTAAAGGCGGTTCACATGTACGATCGCCGGAACGATCCGATCGGTTCATTCTCCGGAGGAATGAAACAGCGGATCGGGATCGCCCAGATACTGCTGCACCTTCCGAAAATTCTGGTGGTCGATGAACCGACTGCCGGACTGGACCCCCGCGAGCGGATCCGCTTCCGGAATTTGCTGGTCGACCTGGCCCGGGATCGGATCGTGATCTTTTCGACGCATATTATCGAAGATATCGCCAGTTCCTGCAACCAGGCGGCGGTGATTATCCGGGGAAAACTGAAGTATCACGGCTCTCCGGCCAACATGGTCCATCTGGCCAATAACCTGGTGTGGCAGTATGAGGTGCCTGCCGCGGAATTTGACAAGCTGCCCGACAAGAAGATGATCGTTCATCACATGCGGGTGGGAGAGCATATTCGTGTGCGCGTGCTGGCAAAGGAGAAGCCGTCGCCCGATGCCGTCGCAGCCAGTCCGCTGCTCGAAGATGCCTATTTGTGCCTGATTAAAGACCTGAAATAGGAGACCGGAGACCGGAAGCGGTGGGTAAGAAACGCGTCATTGAAGGTACGACGAAGCAATCGGTTGTTCAATGAGATACAGATTGCTTCGCGCTTCGCGGTCGCAATGACGGGAACAGGAGGGATGACGAAACAATCGGAGAATCCGAAAATCAACTAATAATTTTTCAAATGGGAATTCGATATAAGAAGTTTAGGAATGGTATTCAACTGACAGGCAAGATGGTCCGTTATAATTTCCGGATTATCTTTGCCGGGCGTTTTATCTGGTTCCTGTTGGCCGCGTTTGCTTTTTTTGTATTCGTCACGATCACCGGCGTACTGAACGGAACCAGCACCGACGAGGGGTTTGTCTACAACTGTCTGCTGTTCCCGGCGGTGTTGCTCATCTTTTATCCGACCACCTTTGGTATTCAGAATGACGTGGACGCGGGCATCCTGGAGATCCTTTTCGGGATTCCCGATTACCGGTATAAGGTTTGGCTGGTGCGGATGATGCTGGTGTTCGTGCTGGTCGCGCTGATCCTGGGAGGTTTCACCGCCCTGAGCTATCTTTTCCTGACGCCGCTGGACTTGTTTGAGATGACCAGACAGGTCATGTTCCCTGTTTTTTTCCTGGGCAGTCTGGCGTTTATGTTTTCGACGGTGATTAAAAACGGGAACGGCACAGCGGTTGTCATGGTGATCCTGGGGGTATTGGCGTTCATCCTTTCCAAGTCCATCGAACGAACCATGTGGAATATCTTTCACAACCCGTTTAATGTGCCGCGAAACATGAACGAGATGATCTGGCAGGGGATCGTGGATAAAAACCGGTTTTTTTTAGTCGTCAGCGGACTGGTCTTCATCTTATACGGCTTGTTTAACCTTCAGAAGAGGGAGCGGTTTATCTGAATAGCCCAATCGTCCTTTTTTTGTTGCCGGATTTTTCGTCGCCCGTTTCTGTTGTTTTTCTTCCCATTCCCGCGATGCACGACTTCTTTGCTCAGAAGATGTCGTTGAATTTTTCGCGGATGGCGTTTTTGACTTCCTGCATGTCGATTGGCCGTCCCAGTTCACGTTCCATGGAGGTTGTTCCGTAAGCGGTGAACCCGCAGGGATTGATGTAGTGGAAGTACCGCATGTCGGTGTTGACATTGAGCGCGAAGCCGTGCATGGTGACATAGCGGCTTACCCGGACACCAATAGCGCAGATTTTTCGGGCTTTTTCAGGGATTGTTGCATCGATCCATACCCCGGTCGCCCCTTCTTTACGCCCGCTGCTGATGCCGTAACAGGCAACGGCAGCGATGATGGCCTCTTCCATTTTTTCGATGTACTGCCTGATACCGATCCGGAAATATTCCAGGTCGATGATCGGGTACCCGACCAGTTGTCCGGGTCCGTGGTAGGTGATGTCGCCTCCCCGGTCGATCCGGCAGAAGGTGGCGCCGATCTTCTTCAGAAATTCATCCTGAACCAGCAAATTATGGGCGTCGCCGCTTTTTCCCAGCGTGTACACATGGGGGTGTTCAACGAGCAGAAAGTAGTTCAGCGGCGTTGGTCCTTTGCGGCTTTTTTTATCTGCCTGTACCTGTTCCAGTAACTTTTCCTGGTAATCCCAGCATTTTTGGTAGTCGATCAGGCCCGTGTCTTCGTAGTGAAAGGTTGTCATCGAAAAATGGTTAAATCGGTTTCCGGCCTTCCATCGCATGTTGTTCGGCGCGGTATGAGGAGCGGACCAGCGGACTGCTTTCGACAAAGGAAAAACCCTTTTCGAGGCCAATTATCCGGTACTCCTCAAACTGATCGGGGTGAATGTATTCTTTGACGGGGATATGCGCCTTGGTGGGGGCGAGGTACTGTCCGATGGTCATGACCCGGCATCCGGCTTCGAGCAGGCCGTCCATGGTCCGGAGCACTTCATCACGGGTTTCCCCCAGTCCAAGCATGATGCCCGACTTGGGGATGATGCCGGTGGAAGCGATGAACGAGATGACTTCCAGGCTGCGCCGGTATCGGGCAGCGCTCCTGATCAGGGGAGTCAGCCGTTCCACGGTTTCCAGGTTATGGGAGATCACGTTCGGATGCGTATCGGCCACTTGGATGATCAATTCTTTACGGCCCTGGAAATCCGGGATCAGGACCTCGAGGCGGATGCCGGGGTTGACCGCCTTGACCGTTCGGATCGTCTCTGTCCAGAATGATGCACCCAGGTCGGCGAGGTCGTCACGGTCGACCGAGGTGATGACCGCATGTTTCAGGTCCATGATGCGGATCGATTCCGCCACCCGTTGGGGTTCTGCCGGGTCGGGCGGCAATGGCCTGCCGGTTTTCACGCCGCAAAATTTGCAGTTGCGCGTACAGATCTCGCCCAGGATCATGAAAGTGGCCGTCCCCCGGTTCCAGCATTCGCCGATGTTCGGGCAATTGCCGCTGGTGCAGATCGTATGCAGCCCGTATTTCGTGACCAGGTTCTTGACGCGGGAATAACTTTCTCCTTCGGGCATTTTCATTTTCATCCACCGTGGAAGTCTTTGGCGTGGTTGCCGCTCTTCACTCATGATTGCTTTTTTTTCCAAAAATAGCAGAAATATTTGATGCGGGATACTTGGTTTTAAACGAACGATGCTTCGGTTTTCGGAATGGCGCGGTAAAAACAGATTTTTGGGGCATTATTTCTTGCTCATTCTAACTATTTCAAAGCAACCATAATTTTCATCAGCAACAAATTTTTTAATGTCAGGAATATGATCAATTAAGATATCGAGTATCGCCTGAGTCGGAAGATTACCCGTGCGTATCCAGACGATTTTTGGAGGAAATCCGTACAAGGAATTCAAATAATTAAAATCAGAATCTTGTGTTACGATGATATAGTCATGTTTTTTTGCATACTCCCAGATTTGTCTATCCTGAAAATTGATCAGACCCTCCTGTTTGACAGAGGTTGAGCCTGCAAATTGGCTGGGAAGAAGCCGAAGTATCCGATGAGAAATATTTTGATCAAATAAAAATTTCATACGGCCACTTGGTAGATTTTATTCTCCCTGTCAGCTGCATAACTCAGGGCAGCATAAATGTCTTCCTTTGTTAATTCATTAAAATCGGCCAAAATGCCATCGATCGTCATTCCTGAAGCTAACCATCCAAGAATGTCGTTGACAGTAATTCTCATTCCCCGGATACAGGGCTTTCCACCTCGTTTACCCGGCTCTATGGTGATAATTTGCTTATAATCAATCATGGTATAAATTTTTAGTAAAAATACGGAAAATTGCTTGATTCGCAATGTCCCTTGTCCCGGAACAATGATCTGTTGCTTTTAGAAGCTAAGACGCCCTACAAGCGGATCACAGAGACGACCATTCATGTTGGCCAGGTTAAGGTCGGTCAAATGCTCATGGGCTGTAGATCCCCGGCCGGCAAACAAAGCCGGTTCGCTGCTCAGGGTGTAGGTCCAGTTGTCCTTGTCCCTTCGCCTGCCCCAGGCATCGAAGCT
>CAZANK010000151.1:0-7955 GCA_964486235.1 uncultured Prolixibacteraceae bacterium
TCAGAGGAAGCTCGCCGCTTTGCCTGCTGTGCAGTTTATTCTGGCAGATAATACGGTCCATGAAACAGCCGGAAGAATTGAAACAGCCAGCGGGCTGGTCGATATCCAAACCGGCTCGGTCAACCTGCGGGCGACGTTTCCCAATCCCTCGGGCACACTGCGCAGCGGGAGCAGCGGAACGGTACGTCTGCCCCAACGATTGGAAGACGCCATCATCATCCCTCAAAAGGCGGCCTATGAACTGCAGGGGAAGCACTTTGTCTATGTCGTAGGTGAAGAGAACAAAGTCCGGAATACGGAGATTACCGTGTTAACAGGCAACCTGAAAGATTCTTATGTGGTGACCGGTGGATTGAAACCAGGAGACCAGATCGTTATTGAAGGCATTGCGGGGTTACGCAATGACATGCCGATTAAACCCAGGCGAACGACGGCTCAATCATCCGCGGCAAATACCGGCACCCCGGCAAACAACTAATAAGCATTATCATGTTCAGAATATTTATAGAAAGGCCGATCCTGGCATCGGTCATCTCCATCATCATCGTCATTTTGGGGATTCTTGGCTTGCTTAGCCTGCCCATTGAACAATATCCGGATATCGCTCCCCCGACCGTACGGGTTTCCGCAAATTACACCGGGGCCAATGCAGAGACCGTACTCAAGAGTGTCCTCATTCCGCTTGAGGAACAAATCAACGGGGTGGAAAACATGGCCTACATGACTTCCACGGCAACCAATAACGGATCCGCGTCGATTGAGGTCTATTTCAGGCAGGGCACCGATCCGGATATGGCGGCCGTAAACGTTCAGAACCGCGTTGCACGCGCCTCGAGCATCCTCCCGGCCGAAGTGACCCGGGCAGGCGTCATCACCGCCAAACGGCAGTCCAGCATCCTGCTGATTGCCTCCGTGTACAGCGCCGACGGACGGTTTGATGAAACGTTCGTTCAGAACTACGCCAACATCAATTTGCTCCCCCAGATCAAGCGCATAAACGGCGTCGGTGAGGCCATGGTTTTTGGAGCAAAAGATTATTCGATGCGCATCTGGCTTAAACCGAATGTTCTGGCCGCTTATGGGCTGATGCCATCCGACATCATCGCGGCGCTCAACGAGCAAAGTCTTGAGGCTGCCCCGGGACGGTTCGGGGAGCTTAACGACCAGTCGTATGAATACATCTTAAAATATAAAGGGAAACTCTCGTCACCCCGGGAGTTCGAGGATATCATTATCAAAGCCGATCAACAGGGGAATATCCTTCGCCTCAAAGATGTGGCCCGCGTTGAACTGGGCGCACTGACCTATTCCGTTTCGACAGCCGTTATGGGGAAACCTGGTATCTCCGTTGCCATTTTCCAAACCGCGGGATCGAACGCCCGGGAGGTCATTATTGAAGCCAGGAAGACCCTGGAAGAGGCATCTCTATCCTTCCCGGAGGGAATGGATTATGCCATCTTAAATGACGCCAATGAGTTCCTCGACAGCTCGATCGAACGGGTTACCACCACGTTGATGGAGGCTCTCCTCCTGGTGATCCTCGTGGTGTTTGTCTTTCTTCAGAATTTCAGGGCCACGTTGATCCCGGCTATCTCCGTACCCGTGGCCCTCATCGGGACGTTCTTTTTCCTGAACATCTTCGGGTTCACCATCAATATGCTGACCTTGTTTGCCATGGTTCTGGCTATCGAGATCGTCGTCGATGATGCCAATGTGGTGGTTGAAGCGGTACATGCCAAACTGGACCAGGGGGCAAAAAGCGCCAAATCAGCGGCTATTTCCGCAATGGGTGAGATATCAGGGGCCATCGTAGCCATTACCCTGGTGATGTCGGCCGTCTTTGTGCCGGTGACCTTTATTACCGGGTCGACAGGCGTTTTCTACAAACAGTTTGGAATTACGCTCGCGGTATCGATTATCCTTTCGGCCATCAACGCGTTAACCTTAAGTCCGGCGCTATGCGCCCTATTTCTGAAACCGCACGCTGAGGCAGGTCATCAGCCAGGATTCAAACAACGCCTTTATGACGCGTTCAACACGGCGTTTGACACCATGACCAACAAGTACCGGAAGGCTACCCACTTCTTCCTTGACCGAAAATGGACGGCAGCCGCCCTGATCGTTGTTTTCACGCTCATCCTGGGATATTTGATGAAAACAACGCCCACGGGCTTTGTTCCCGATGAAGATACCGGGCGCATGTTTATTGATGTCAGCCTCCCTCCCTCCACTTCATCGGAACGTACGCGTGAAGTGGTCCGGCAACTGGATCAGATCATCGCGGGAATTCCCGAAGTAAAGGGCCGTTCTTCAGTGACAGGGTTTTCGCTCATCAGCGGACAGGGAAGTTCGTACGCGATGGTGATCTGCGCGCTGCAGCCGTTCTCCCAACGAAAAGAAGAAGGTCAGGATCAGACCAGCATTACCCGGAAAATTTACGCGATGACAGCAGGTATACGGGACGCCCGGATCATCATCTTTGCGCCGCCAATGGTGCCGGGTTTCGGCCTCTCCGGCGGTTTTTCACTGGAGCTGCAGGACCGGACCGGCGGAGATATCAAAAAATTTGAGCAAATCAGCAACGAATTTCTTGCCACGCTGAACCAGCAGCCGGAAATCCAGTATGCCATCACGGCCTTCAACACCAACTTCCCGCAATACCAGGTCGACGTCAACGTAGCCCGCTGTAAACAATCGGGTATCGCGGTCAATCAAATTCTGGCTTCCCTGCAGGGTTATCTGGGCGGCTATTACGTGTCCGACTTCAATCTTTATGGGAAGCAGTTCCGGGTCATGCTTCAGGCAGAACCGGAGTATCGCGGAAACCCGGATGATCTGACACAGATATTTGTGCGCACCGCGTCCGGCGAAATGGCACCCATCACGCAATTTATTACCGTGACCCGTGTCTTTGGTCCCGAAACCCTTAAACGCTTCAATATGTTCACCTCCATTTCTGTCACGGGTTCGCCGAAGCCGGGATTCAGCACCGGCGACGCCATCACGGCAGCGCAACGGGTGGCGCAGGAGAAATTCCCTGCCGGGTATGGATACGAGTTCTCCGGATTGACCAGGGAAGAAATTGCATCAGGAAGATCGTCCATGCTCATCTTTGTGTTGTGCGTGATCTTTGTTTATTTCCTTCTGGCGGCGCAGTATGAAAGCTTCATCCTTCCGCTGTCTATTTTGTTTTCCTTGCCGGTCGGGATTGCAGGGGCCTTTATTTTTGCAAAGCTGATGGGTATTGAAAATAACATTTACCTTCAGATATCCCTGATCATGCTCATCGGGTTGCTGGCCAAGAATGCCATCCTGATTGTTGAGTTTGCGCTTCAGCGCCGGCAGGGCGGGATGCCCGTCATGCAGGCAGCCATCGAAGGAGCGGTTGCACGTTTGCGACCCATTCTGATGACCTCGATCGCGTTTATCGTCGGATTGCTGCCGCTGATCGTCGCGGGCGGCGTGGGTGCGAACGGGAACCGGTCGATCGGCGTCGGAGCAGTTGGCGGCATGTTGATCGGAACATTCATCGGCATCCTGATCATCCCGGCGATGTATGTCATCTTTCAGACTCTCCAGGAAAAGGTCAAGAAGCCGGAAACACAGGATATCTCTGAACTAAACACACTGGAATAGATGAAGAAGCGCCTATTAAAACGTATCAAAATGAATTTCAAACACTTCATCCTGATCGCAGGAATAGCAGGGATACTGATCTCCTGCCACAGCACCAGACCGTTCAGCCGGGAAACAGTGAGCGGCGGATTATTCGGCGAGGCCGTGGTGGCCGACACGGCCACCATGGCCAACACGCCCTGGCAGGACCTGTTCACAGATCCCCTGATGAAAAACCTGATTGAGGAGGGGCTTCATAACAATCCGGATTTACAGATCGCTGTTCAGCGCGTCATCGCGGCCGAAGCCTATTCCGCACAGGGAAGAGCTTCGCTCTTTCCTTCCTTTACGGTGCAGGGAGGCGGCGGTTATGTCCGGAACCCGGAAACGCTTTATCCCGATGGCCCGCGTGAAGTAAAGGATTTTCAACTGAATCTTCAGACGAGTTGGGAAGCCGATATTTGGGGAAAGCTCAGAAGCTCAAAACGGGCTGCGTACGCCGGCGTGCTGGCCGGCGAGGCGGGGAGAAAAGCGGTTCAGACAAGTCTGATCGCGACCATCGCCAATGCCTATTACAGCCTGCTCGCGCTGGACGAACATCTTGCGATTACACGCGAGACGGTACAAAACAGCATTGACCTTGCTGAAACCATGAAAGCACTAAAGAGCAGTGGCCTGGTAACCGGAGCGGCGGTGGTGCAAACCGAGGCGCTCCGTTACGCGACGGAAGTGACGATCCCGGACCTGGAACAGTCGATCCGGGAAACGGAAAACAGTCTGTGCCTGTTGCTGGGAAGAACACCGGGCCACATTAAACGAAGCACACTGTCTGTCCAGGAATCACCGGAGCTGACCAACACCGGCGTTCCGGCCCAGTTGCTCGACAACAGGCCCGACGTGATGCAGTCCGAATACGCGCTGATCAGCGCTTATGAATTGACCAACAGCGCCCGCGCTTCTTTCTATCCGTCGCTGACCATCACCGCCTTAGCCGGATTCGAATCGGCCGACCTCGATCAGATGCTCGATCCTGTGGCATTTGCGGCCAATGTCATCGGAGGGCTCACAGCCCCGGTGTTTAACAAAAGAGCAAACGTCACCCGGCTGAAGGTGGCAAAAGCGCAGCAGGAAGAAGCACGGATCAGCTTCCGCAATACCTTGCTGAACGCCGGGCGGGAAGTCAACAACGCGCTGAGCCAGCACGAAGCATCCCGGGAAAAGATACTGTTGCGGCAAAAACAGTTGGACGCCTTGCAAAAGTCGGTTTCTTACACGAAAGAACTGCTCCGTTACGGATCCGCCACCTATACGGAAGTGCTGGATGCGCAGCAAAACCTGCTGCGGGCACAAATCGGCTATGTCAACGACCATCTGCAAAAACTCACGTCGGTGGTGTCCCTGTACAGGGCCCTGGGTGGAGGCTGGAAATAATTCAAAAAAAAACCGTAATTTCGTGCCTGATCTGTTGGCTCCGGGAAACCTGTATCCCTGTCCAAAGGTCGACGGTTGCAGGTTCCACCTGGTTTTTGGCGTACCTGAAATGTATCGGGACTATGAACCGGCAACCAGTAATTTACGAAAATTTGACAACGTGAAACGAAACCTGGTGATCATCCCGACCTATAACGAGAAGGAGAACGTGGGAAAGATGATCCGCGACATCTTCTCCTTGCAAACGCCGTTTGAAGTATTGATTATTGATGACCAGTCACCCGATGGGACGGCACAAATCGTCAAAGAGCTGCAACGCGAATTTCCCGGGCTACTGCATCTGATTGAGCGGGAAGGGAAGCTGGGGCTGGGGACGGCGTATCTCACGGGTTTCAAATGGGCCCTGGAGTACGGCGCCGGTTATATTTTTGAAATGGATTGCGATTTTTCGCATAATCCTGCCGATCTGGAACGGCTGTACGGGGCCTGTGCGAATGAAGGGGCGGATATGGCCATCGGGTCCCGGTATATCAAGGGGATTAACGTGATCAACTGGCCGTTGGGCAGGGTACTGATGTCCTACTTCGCGTCGGTGTATGTACGGCTGATCACCCGGATGAAGATCATGGACACGACTGCCGGATTTAAATGTTACCGGAGAAAAGTCCTGGAGACCCTTGACCTGGATGATATCAGGCTGAAGGGATACGGATTTCAGATCGAGATGAAATTCACCGCCTGGAAACACGGGTTCAGGCTGGTGGAGGTCCCGATCATCTTTACCGAACGTCGGGAAGGCAGCTCCAAAATGAGCGGCGGCATCTTCAATGAAGCGCTTTGGGGGATTCTTAAGATGAAGGGAAGAAGCTGGTTTAAAACATATCGCCCAAAAGCTGAAACCCGGTGACGAACCGGAAAAATTTGTAGCCTTTTCAGGTGAGCTACGTATCAGCAAAAAAAACATCCGATGAAAACCATTATCCATCAGGCAACCCTGGTCAACGAAGGCCGGCAGTTTACAGGAAGCGTCCTCGTTGAAGGGGAAGTTATCCGGCGGATTTATGAAGGTGAAGTCCCGCCTTCCGATCTGGAGTCGGCGACACTGATCGACGCCGCGGGGAAATACCTGATCCCGGGGGTGATTGATGACCAGGTTCATTTCAGGGAACCCGGGTTGACCCATAAAGGGGACCTGCACACCGAATCCAGGGCCGCACTTGCAGGAGGGGTCACCTCGTACATGGAGATGCCAAACACCATTCCCCAAACCACCACCAGGACCGAACTGGAAAAAAAATACGCCCGTGCGGCAGAAGTATCGGCCGTTAACTATTCCTTTTATATCGGTGCTACGAACGACAACCTCGATGAAGTGGTCTCGATCGATCCGTCGCAGGTATGCGGCATCAAAGTATTTATGGGTTCATCCACCGGCAACATGCTGGTCGATGATGACGCGGCGTTGTCTGCACTTTTCAGATACGCCCCCGCCCTGGTGGCAGTCCATTGCGAGGATGAACACATCATCCGGAATAACCTGGCAATGTACCGCGAAAAATACGGCGAGGTCATTCCCATTTCGCGGCACCCCCGGATCCGTAACGCCGAAGCCTGTTTCCGTTCGTCATCCAAGGCGGTGGAACTCGCCTCGACATTCGGAACAAGGCTACACGTTCTCCACTTATCCACGGCCGACGAGATGCAGTTGTTTGAAGCAGGGCCGGTAAGGGATAAAAAAATCACCGCCGAGGCCTGCATACACCACCTGTGGTTTGATGAACGGGATTATATCCGCTACGGCACGCGGATCAAATGGAACCCGGCGATAAAGTCGCCGCAGGATAAAGAGGCACTGTGGACGGCTTTACTGTCCGATCAAATTGACGTAGTGGCCACCGACCATGCCCCGCATACGCTTGATGAGAAGGCAAATGCCTATTTCAAAGCGCCGTCCGGAGGCCCGTTGGTCCAGCATGCCCTGACCGTGATGCTCGAGTTTGCCCGCCAGGGAAAAATTCCGGTCTGGAAAATTGTCGAAAAAATGTGCCATGCCCCGGCCGACTTGTTCCGCATCGACCGGCGGGGATATATCCGGGAAGGCTTTTATGCCGACCTGGTCCTGATCGATCCTGAAAAACGATGGACTGTTGTCCCTGAGAACCTCCTGTACAAATGCGGCTGGTCTCCTTTCGAGGGAACTGAATTCACCCATCAGGTTGAAAAAACGTTTGTCAATGGGCATCTGGCGTATGATCTGGGCGCCATCGACCCTGATGTGAAAGGGAAAAGACTGCTGTTCAATCCTAATCAATGACAAGAACCAGGTACCTGGAGGCCTTCCAGAACTCCTGCGGATGATCGATATCCAGACTTTCAATTTTATCTTCCCGGGTAAAATGGTAAGACCCCGCCGGATGCGTGGAGACCAGCTCCGCTTTTTTCACATAGAGCGGGATGCTTTTGAGGTCACGGATATCAACCTGGGTGAAAAATTCGCGATTAAAACCTTCCTTTATCTTCAGGATCCGTCCAAGTCCCAACACCCCTCCTTCTTTTTCAAGAACGCCATTTTGAATCAGTTCCTTTGCCGTACCAAAAGCATACCAGGCTGTGTTCATCACAGCAGTCTGCTGTTCGATGGCCTCTGTTTGTTCCTGAATGACCTTTTCCTGACTCACATTTTTATCTTCTGCCGACTTGAGTTGCGTGTTCAAATCCTTCACGTCGAGGTTCAGCTTCTCCATTTCACCACGCAACAGAACAATTTCTGCAGTCTTTTCTTCCGCCATCCGGTTCAGGTTCACAATCGCCCGCTGCAACTCGGCAATTTTCATACCCGACGAACTGACCTGCCTTTGCAACCGGGCGATCAAATCCTTGTTTTTCTGCAGCAGTTCATTGATTGTCCG
>CAZANK010000152.1:0-7904 GCA_964486235.1 uncultured Prolixibacteraceae bacterium
AAAAAATGAAACTAATTTTATAACGCTTAAGAAATTGAAGAATGAAGGAAAAACTTTCCATATTATTGGTGGAAGACAATATTTTGAATCAAAGGATTGTGACATTTAGTCTCAGAAAATACCACTATGAGGTGACAATAGCCAATAACGGAAAGGAAGCGCTTGAGCTTTTTAAAAAATCGAAGTTTGATGTGATCCTGATGGATATCATGATGCCGGTGATGGATGGTTTGGAAGCAACCCGCCGCATCAGGGAGTATGAAACCAGTCAGCAGCGAAAAGAAACCACGCCTATCATAGCGCTCACAGCCAACACGATGGATAATGACCGGGAAAAATGCCTTTCATATGGAATGAACGAATTTATGTCGAAGCCCTTCGAAATGGAGCGGCTTCAACAAATTTTCAGGGAACTTCACGTTGATGATTAAATTCGGCAGGGTCCGCCGAACTTTCACCCTGTTTGAAGCGAATCGGGGTGCATAATCAATTCAGCGATTTGTTGCACACCAGCGAATCGTTAACTTTGTTTGGGATGAAAAATTAAGTTTATCTTTGTTCCTTCTGGGTAATGAACGTATCGATTAATGAGTGGTTTTATGACTGACGAACTTGATCTTCATAACCGGTCTTTTTCTGACAGGGACAATGAATTGGACGGTCAATTGCGTCCCTTATCGTTTCAGGATTTCAAGGGACAGGATCAGATCGTTTCGAATCTGAAGGTCTTTGTTCAGGCGGCCAAAATGCGGGATGAAGCGCTGGACCATGTGTTGCTCTTTGGCCCTCCCGGGCTTGGAAAAACCACCTTATCAAGCATCATTTCGAATGAACTGGGCGTCAGTTTGAAGCTCACTTCCGGACCTGTGCTGGATAAGCCAGGCGATTTGGCCGGTTTGCTGACTAACCTGGAAAAGCATGATGTCCTTTTTATTGATGAGATACATCGTTTGAGTCCCATTGTTGAAGAGTACTTGTATTCGGCTATGGAGGATTACAAAATCGACATCATGATCGATAAAGGACCAAGTGCACGGTCTATACAGTTGGAATTAAATCCGTTCACATTGATTGGTGCCACTACCCGATCAGGATTGTTAACCAGTCCTCTTCGTGCCCGTTTTGGAATTAAGGCCCATTTTGAGTATTACGATCTGAACGTGTTAACGGGGATTGTGAAGCGGTCTGCGCGCATCCTGAATGTAGAAATTGATGAACAAGCTGCAGTCGAGATTGCATCGCGCAGCCGGGGCACACCACGCATTTCAAATGCGCTGTTACGGCGCGTGCGCGATTTTGCCCAGGTAAAGGGGAACGGGAAAATTGACCTGGAGATTACGCGGTATGCTCTGGAAGCCCTCAATATTGACACACACGGGCTGGATGAAATGGATAATAAAATTTTAAAGACAATCATTGATAAATTCAAAGGAGGTCCTGTCGGAATCACGACCATTGCGACCGCGGTAGGAGAAGACGGGGGCACCATCGAAGAAGTCTATGAGCCTTTTCTGATTAAGGAAGGATTCATCAAGCGAACTCCCCGTGGGCGGGAAGTGACGGAACGGGCCTATACGCACCTGGGAAGAGTCAGGTATAATGATAACCCTACTCTTTTTTAACGAGTTTCACTTCGAAAAGGTAAGGCCATAGTTTACCGGTTACGTACATTTTGCCGTTTTCCTTGTTGATAGCAATTCCGTTCAGCACATCGACCGGTTTGTCAGGGTTGTACATCACCGGAAGCAGTCCTTCAAAATTGATTTTTGAAATGACTTTTCCTGTTTTGGGGTCTATTTTCACGACATAATTTGTGGTCCAGATATTGGCATAGATATGACCGTCATGGTATTCTAATTCATTCAGATACTGAACAGGTCCCTGGTGGTCATAGACAGGGATTTTTTCGACCACCTCCATATCCGATGGATTGATGACATGTAAAAATTCGGTTCCGTCGGTTTTGATCAGGTGATGGCCGTCATTGGTCAATCCCCAACCCTGAGGCGTCCGGTAGATAAAACTATCAATCCGGGCGAAGGTATTTAAATCATAAACAAAGCCTTTTTGTGATTTGTATGTCAGTTGATAAATTTTACCGTCCATAATACTGATTCCTTCACCAAAGTATTGATCTTCAAGTTTTACTGACTTTAAAACATGGCCAGTAACCAGGTCGATCTTATAAACGGCCGACTTTCCGTTTTCGCCGGTGCTTTCATAAAGCATACCTTGATGGATTTCCAGACCCTGTGTGAAATGTTCTGTATGGTGCGGGTATCTCTTCACAATTTCATAAGACAGTTCTTCCGGCTGAATATCGGATAATACTTCAAACGATTTAAAACTGATTCCCTCTAACCCATCTGTTTTGGTTGCCACGATTTTCAACTGATGCTTTCCCATTCGTCCGGTTTGTTTCATGACGTGTTCAAATTCTGGCTCACGGGAAGTTTTAATAAGGACATTATCAAGAAAAAGATCTGATTTTTCCAATTCACCGTTCCTTAGTTTTATGGTAATATGGATACGGGTGGAATCGCCTGAGTAAATGCTTTTTTTCTCGGGCACAATTGCTATTTTAGCAACCGGCTTTCTCGATTTTTTTGACGAGTTGATGCATGAAAAAGCGCTCAAAAAAAGAAGCGATGTAAAAAGGATACTAAAAAGTTTAATCTTCATAGCGTTATTTTTTCAACTTAACTTCATACCAGCCTAAGATGAGAAGCCTAATTTTGGGGTAAAAATAATCAATAATTAAAAGAACATCAGGAAATAGAATGCTTTTTCAAAGCCGCATGTAAGCGAATCATTTATCTTTGCTCAAAACTTTGTGAACATTGAATTCATTTAAAAAATTGGCGGGAGACACTGCCATTTACGGGGTAAGCAGCATTGTTGGCCGGTTCCTGAACTGGTGGCTGGTCCCCTACTATTCCCATGTTTTCCTCACAGCCGAATACGGTGTTGTCACACACCTGTATGCATATATGGCGTTCGTGCTTGTGCTGTTGACTTACGGAATGGAAACCGGCTATTTCCGGTTTGCCTCACAGCGACCGGACAAGTATCTTGTCTATTCAACATCCCTGATTTCCCTGTTTGTCACGTCTGTCAGTTTTTTGCTGGTCGTTTACAGTTTTACAGACGTGATTGCCGGCTGGCTGGATTATGTTGCTCATCCTGAATATATCCGTTGGATTGGCTGGATCATGGCTTTTGACGCATTTACCTCTATTCCGTTTGCCAAACTGCGGATTGAGTCGAAAGCGGTGAAATTTGGTGTATTGAAACTGATTAATATTTTTTTCAACATCTTTTCGAACATCTTCTTTCTGACAATTTGTCCGCTTTTACTCAAAAACAATCCGGAGAATCCGGTAAAGCTGATTTATTCGGAAGAGATCGGCGTGGGTTATGTTTTTATTTCAAACTTGATTGCGTCCGTAATCACATTTTTATTGTTGATTCCGGAACTGAAGATCAGACTGGTATTGAGTAAAAAGCTTTTGAAAGAAATGATCTGGTATTCATTTCCGATTCTGGTTGTCGGACTTGCCGGAATGGTTAACCAGAACATTGACAAAATACTGATTCCCGGTCTGGTTCCCGATGATCAACAGCCGATGGAACAATTAGGCATTTACGGGGCCAATTATAAATTGGCCGTTTTGATGAACATGTTCATCCAGGCGTTCAGATATGCCTTTGAACCGTTTTTCTTTTCCCAGGCAAAATCCGAAAACAATAAGAAAGGGTATGCACTTATCCTCAAGTATTTTGTTATTTTTGGGTTGGTTATTTTTCTTGGTATCAGCCTGTTTCTTGATCTTTTTAAGGTATTGAATATCATTAATGAGAAGTATTACCCCGGGCTAAAAGTTGTTCCCTTGGTGCTGATGGCCAATTTATTCCTGGGCATTTACTATACTTTGTCGCTTTGGTATAAATTAACCGATAAAACCCGGTACGGCGCCTATTTTGCGTTGATTGGATCAGTCATCAGTTTGGTTATCAATATCTTGTTTGTTCCGCGATATGGCTATATAGCGTCGGCTGTTGCGGTGTTGGTTTGCTTTGTGGTCATGACCGTCCTTTCGTATGTATTTGGTCAAAAGCATTATCCTGTCAGCTATCCTTTAGGGCGGATTGCTTTTTATTTTTTGTTGGCTTTGCTGTTTTTTTCTTTGTCAGTGATGATTGAAATAAAGCCGCCTGTGCTGAATTATCTTTTTCGGGCCGCACTGCTGGGTGCTTTCTTCATTACCTGTTACTTTCTGGAAAATAAGGAATTTAGAAAGTTTCTTCATTAAGAAGTCTCAATTTAATACTTTTAAGTATTATTTTTGCTTTTGAATTTTCCTTATTCCACGGACGTTTTCATGAAACGCAGAAAAGAAAATGTATGACGGGTGTTAAAAAAAGATTTCTACGTGATGCTGATCGGATTGCTTTTGACAAAAAGCATCGTCACACGATAAAATTTAATATGGCCAGGTATGATCAGGCGGTTGAGCGTGGTAAGAAGCTGTATTCGAACCTGGAACTTGCGCGGCAGCGGGGATCATGGCTCAAAGAGAAGGTGATCGGTAACCTGCACGATTATTTGCTTCAGTTTGAAGAAAATATCACTGCCAATGGGGCAGAAGTGATCTGGGCGGAAACCGGGAAGGAAGCCATTGAAGCCGTCGGACGGATTATCCGGGAAAACCAGGCCCGTTTGTTGGTGAAAAGCAAATCCATGACGACTGAGGAAATCGATTTTAACGAGCACATGGAGGAGATGGGGGTGGAGTCGCTCGAAACAGATCTTGGTGAGTATATTGTACAGGTTGCCGGAGAAAAGCCTTATCATATTGTGACACCGGCGATGCATAAATCGAGGGAAGATATTTCGGCTTTGTTTCATGATAAGTTTGATACACCCGAAAACAGTACGCCCGAGTTCATCACCGCTTACGTCAGGGAGCTTTTGCGGAGTAAATTTATGCGTGCCGATATCGGCGTCACCGGGTCCAACTTTTTAGTTGCCGATATCGGTGGGATTGCGCTTACAGAGAATGAAGGGAATGCGGTGATGACATTTTCATTTCCAAAAGTACATATTGCCATTGCCGGTATTGAGAAAGTCATTCCTTCGCTCCGGGATTTGGGTTTGTTTTGGCCGTTGCTGGCGGTTCATGGTACCGGACAGCAGATTTCCGTCTACAATTCGGTGGTGACAGGGCCAAGAAAGCCTGGTGAAACAGATGGGCCGGAAAAAATGTATGTAATCCTGTTGGATCATAAACGGACGGCGCTTTATCAGCATGATGACCAGTATCTGGCCCTGAAATGTATCCGATGCGGCGCTTGTCTGAACGCGTGTCCGATTTATCGAAATGTGGGAGGTTATACATATTCCGCTACTTACAGCGGACCCGTCGGTTCTGTCATCACGCCGTTTTTCATGGGGATGAAAGCATATCATCACTTGAGTTCAGCCTGCACGGTTTGCGGAAAATGCACCGAGGTTTGTCCGGTGAAAATACCGTTGCATAAGCTGCTGCTTTATAATCGTCGTGACGCGGTGAAACAAGGTTTTGAAGACATGACCTGGGACGTGGGCATGAAGGCCTTTGAATATGTTTTCAAGAAACGCAAAAGGCTGGATGCGCTGGGCGGCGGCAGCAAAAACAAACTTGCTTTTTTTGCAAAAAATGCGCTGGGCAACCAGAAGGAACTCCCTAAGTTTGCCGAAAAGTCTTTTAGTCAGCAATGGAAACTTAATAAAAAGTAGTCATGTTGTCGAATACGTGTAAATATGCGATCAGAGCTTTGATCTATCTGGGTCGTTACAGCAAGAACGGAGAAAAGATAGGAATAAAAAAAATTGCCGGTGATCTTGGAATTCCCACACCATTTCTGGGGAAGATACTGCAGAACCTCGTCAAACATAAGATACTTTCGTCGACGAAGGGTCCAAACGGTGGTTTTGGACTTGGCAAGCCAGCCGGTGAGATCACGCTCTATGAGATCGTCAAAACTGTTGACGGCGAGGATTTTTTCTTAAATTGCCTGATCAGTCTCGAACCTTGCTCGGTCCATATCGAAAAAGGGAAACCCTGTGCGGTGCATAAACGTTTTAATGAAGTGCGTTCGGCGTTGATGCAATTTTACTTAAAAACAACAATTGCTTCCGTCACGTCAGATTTCGACGGACATAAAAACCTGATCAGAATCTGAACGGAAAACGAAGAATGAAGCGCGGAAAAGCAGAACGGAAACTGCAAGATGACAAGTTGGTAGCCTGTGTTCTGATCTTTATCTGTCTGTGATCTGCCAATCTGATGATCTGTTATTCAATGGCTGGAATTTATATCCACATCCCGTTTTGTAAAACAAGGTGTCACTATTGCGATTTTTATAAGTCGACTGATTTTGGTGCACGGAACGATTTTCTTTCCGCGTTGAAAAAGGAAATTATTCAGCGGAAGGATGCGTTGAACCATGCGCAGATTGAAAGCATTTATTTTGGCGGAGGAACTCCTTCAGTTCTGAAAGTCAGTGAGATAGAAAGTATTCTTCAAGTGATCCGTTCCACATTTCGGTTGTGTCCCGACCCGGAGATTACGCTCGAGTCGAATCCCGACGATATGACGGCGTCTTTTCTTCATGCACTCACGCACACCGGCGTGAACCGGTTAAGCATTGGCATCCAGTCTTTTCACGATGATGAGTTGAAACTCATGAACCGCCGGCACGATGCCGCTCAGGCCATGACGTGTGTTCAACAGGCACTCGAAGCCGGTTTTCAAAACAGGAGTATTGACCTGATCTATGGCTTGCCCGGTCAGTCACTGGCGAAATGGAAGAAAAATGTGGAAGCGGCGGTTGATCTGGGTGTCAGTCATATATCGGCTTATCATCTTACCTATCATGAAGGTACCGTTTTTTACGATGACCTGAAATCCGGAAAAATCAGGGAAATGACCGATGAACTCAGTATTTCCCAATTTAAGTGGTTACGACACCAGTTGATGGAGGCCGGGTATGAGCCTTACGAGATATCCAATTTTGCCAGGCCGGGCTGGTATTCAAGGCACAACAGGGCTTACTGGGAACAGAAGAGCTATCTGGGATTTGGTCCGTCAGCACATTCATTTGACCAGCGGACACGGCGCTGGAATGTTGCCAGTCTGGGACGATACCTTGAGGCCGTGGAAAGCGGCGGCGTTTTTTGGGAAGAAGAAGTGCTGAGTCGGCAGGACCAATACAACGATTACATGATCACGTCTTTACGAACGATCCGGGGAATCAGCAGGGAGTACCTGGATGCTGTTTTTGGCGCACCATACGCCTGTTATTTCAGACAGGAAGCCCGGCCGTTTATCGATGCCGGATACATGCTTGACGATCAGGGTATCTATACCTTGTCGGAAGAAGGGCTGTTTATCTCGGACAGAATCATGGAAAAGTTATTGTTCACCGGGCCGGTTTAAATAGGGTGAATGCGATGATCATGTGCAAAAGAAGTGTGGATATTTCCGTATCTTTGCATTTTGCCAAAAAGTTATGCAAGTAAAAATCGTAAACCGTTCAGATAATCCGCTGCCTGCTTACAGTACGGTGTTTTCGGCAGGGATGGACGTAAGGGCTAACCTCGGGCAGCCGGTCATTTTGAAACCTTTGGAGCGAATTTTGGTGCCGACAGGGTTGTTTATGGAGTTACCCGCCGGGTATGAAGCGCAAATTCGTCCCCGGAGCGGCCTGGCCATCAAAAAGGGGATCACGGTGTTGAATTCACCGGGCACGATCGATGCCGACTACCGGGGCGAAATTCAGGTGATTTTGATCAATTTGTCGGGCGAGGACTTTCGGATTGAACCAGGTGAGCGGATTTGTCAGATGGTCATTGCCCGCCA
>CAZANK010000153.1:0-7843 GCA_964486235.1 uncultured Prolixibacteraceae bacterium
AACCGGCGGGTGGAATTCGTCATCACGGCAAACGAGAAGATGATCTCGGATGCCCAGAAGGAAGCCGGACAGTGATTTTAAATTCGACAGATAATGAATCTCATAAAAATTTGCGTATGAAAAATGTAGCTATTGGGGTCGATATTGGCGGAACAAACACCGCAATCGGGATTGTTGACCAGGATGGTCATGTGATGATCAAGAATTCAATTCAGACTCCTTCACACGGTGATATAAACAAGTATATCGACGAGTTGACAACGGCGATTAACGAGCTCATCGGGTCGGTCAAATTATTGAACGAGGAAGTGGAAGTCCTGGGGATCGGTATTGGCGCCCCCAATGGGAACTATTATAGCGGAACCATCGAGTATGCGCCGAATCTTTCGTTTAAGGGCGTTGTGCACCTTGTCAGGTTACTGCGGGCGAATTTTCCTGAAATGCGGGCGCTGGCGCTAACCAACGACGCCAATGCAGCGGCGATCGGCGAGATGATTTACGGTGGAGCCCGGGGAATGAAGAATTTTGCCATGTTTACCCTCGGCACCGGCGTGGGAAGCGGGATCGTTGTGAACGGTGACCTGGTGTACGGCCATGACGGGTTTGCCGGCGAATGCGGTCACACGATGCTGGTCCCAGGCGGCCGTCTTTGCGGCTGCGGGATAAAAGGGCACCTTGAGGCCTATTGCTCGGCGCCGGGCATGAAACGGACGGCCTTTGAAATTATGGTCCGCGACAATGCCACCGATAGCCTCCTGGCCGACAAGTCTTTTAAGGAACTGGATTCTAAGATGATTTTTGAGGCGGCACAGAAGGGAGATCAGGTTGCCCTTGAGGTTTTCGGGCAGACCGGAAAATGGCTGGGACAAGGATTGGCCGACACGGTGCACCACCTGAGCCCGGAGGCAATTTTCCTGTTTGGCGGTCCGACAGCTGCAGGTGATTATATTTTTAAACCGACCATCGAAAGTATGGAGGCGCATCTGCTGCCCATCTTTCAGAATAAGATCAAAGTACTGCCTTCGCAGCTCAAGCCGGGTGATGCGGCCATTGTAGGCGCAAGCGCGCTGGTATGGAAGGAAATCGAAAAAGAATAAAAAAGGGGCTGGGCAACCAGCCTTTTTGATTTGCGCCAAGCCTGCTTCTTTCTTCTGCAAAAAGTCAGTGGGGTTAAACCCACCATCAACTGATATCCTTTAAAAACAGTTTGGAGATATCATAGATGGTGACGTCCAGACGCCGGTAGCTGAAGCCGATCGTCCTGCAAATCTTGCTGCCGTTATAGTGGTTTATCCGGTTGGTGCCCGAAACCGTGTCGCGCGTAATGGACGGTCTTTTCCCGGAGAAAAAGCCGGCCAACTGAGCGGCGCGCCAGGCGATTTTCAGGATCATGTCGGAAGCGAATGTTGTTGGACGAGGCTTCTCCAGTGCGTCGGCGATTTTATTGAAAAACGTTTGATAACTCATGTTGCCGGCATTCAGAATGAAACGCTGATTTTTTGTTTTTTCAAAATGGACGTCGTCCGTCAGCCGGATCATGGCCTCGGCAACATCGCGAACATCAACGAACCCGGTTTCTCCTTTGGTATAATATTTAAGACCTTTCCAGATGGCCTGAAATAGTTTCGGACTTCCAATATCCCAGTGTCCGGGTCCCAAAACAATCGACGGATTCACGATCACCGCATCAAGGCCTTCTTCAATGCCCCGCCAGACTTCCATCTCCGAAAAAAACTTGCTCAGGCTGTAGGCCGATTTCTGCCGCGATGGCATCCAATACGTATCTTCATCAATGTCGGTGCCGTCCTGGGTTTTGCCCAGCGCGGCGATGGAACTGACATGGCAGAGTTTTTTTACCCGATGATACAAGGCGGCATTAATCAGGTTGGCTGTTCCTTTCACGTTGTTATTCAACATGCTGTCGCGGTCGTTGGAATGAAACGAAACCATGGCCGCGCAATGATAGATTTCCGTCACCCCGGTCAGTACCTCCTCCAGGCTGAAGTAGTCGAGAATATTGCCCTCGGCCCATTCAATCCGGTCCAGCAGCGGTTCCGGATCAGCGGCATAGTACGAAAAAATCGTATTCACCAGTTTTAAATTACTGGAGGGGCGCCTTAAAGCCCGTACTTTTTTGCCGGACCGGAGCAGGTTAAACAACACGTGTGAACCAACCAGTCCGGTACCCCCCGTTACCAGGATCATGGCGTACCTCCTTTTTGGTTAGCGGGATCACTTTTGCCGGGCACAACCGGCCTGACCCCAAATTCTTTGGCCGAGATTTGTTGAATAGGCACCTTATAGATGGCCACATTTCGCACTGCAGGCGGATTAAATTTGAATTCCAACTCGCTGTACTGGGACATGAGCACCTGGAGAAGCCGGTACTTTTCATCAAAATCCTCCACAAATTCGACGGTGCCTTCCACGATGACCGATTTGGATTTTACCCGGTAGCTGCATCCCACCCGGATATTTTGCCAGGCCAGCTCTTCGCCCAGCGTCCAGTTGATGCAGACTGCGGGGTTTTTCTTCAGCGTTTCCCACAAACGTCCATCCTGTGCGGAGTGCAGGACTACCGTGTCGCTGCCGTCAAGGGCAAAGTTCATGGGCACGAGATATGGTTTGGCCCCGTCACTCACGGCCAGGTAACAGGTTTTGCAGGAGCGGATGATGCTTTCAATCTCTTCTCTGTCGGTGACGAATTGTGTTCTCATCATTCTCAGGGTTTAAATGATCGCCCGGTTGCCGAGCTGCTCGGAAAGGAATTTTTCAACCTTTTTGAGGTTGATATACTGATTCTGGAATTCCATTACCTGCGCTGGCTCTTTTGCCTGTGAGGCCTCCTGAATTTGCTGCTCAAGCTCGTAAAGCATATTCTTCACTTTTCGCAGTTTATATTCCTGCACGATCTTGGGCACCAGCAGGTCCAGGATTTCTTCCTCCGATTCGACGTATGCCCCGCCTTTTTTCCATCGTTTGCTTTCCACATACTTTTCCGCGAGCAGGTCAACGGCCAACTTGCTCATCTTCTGGTCACTGTGATGAATGAAGAAGGGCGCCGGATGAAAAGAATCATTGCCGAGGTTTTCGGAAAAGATGGCGAGCATCCGGCTGATCAGTTCATTTTCTGACTGCAGGCTGTCATTCTCGATTTCTGCCAGGACAAACTCGCCCACGGAAATGCTTTCCGTTTCACCGGGCTGCTCCCCTTCGGCTTCGAACACTTCGTGATGAAAATACTTGAGGAGAATCCGGACGATTTCGCGTTCCTCGGTCTCGCACCGGTTGAGGACTGCCGTTGGAGGACGCGTTTGAGGAGCCGTCCGGCGGGGCTGTTCCCGGTAGCCGGTTTCGCGGATTTCGGCCGTTTGCCGGGACTGAAGCTTCCGCACTTCGGTGTACAGGATATCTTCGCGGACATCCATCAGCCGGCTGCACTCCTGAATATAGACGGTGCGGGTCACGGAATCGGGGACGACCGAAATGGAACGGACGATATCATTGATCAGGCGGGCTCTTTCGACGGGGTCGTTTTCCGCATCGTTCATCAATAACTTGGTTTTGAAACGGATGAAATCCGTTTCGTGATCCCGGATAAACTCCCGGAGCTGCGTGGAACTCATCGAACGGGCAAACGAGTCAGGGTCTTCCCCGTTGGGAAGCAGGAGGACTTTCACATTCAGCCCTTCTTCCAGGACCAGGTCAATACCCCGCAGGGAAGCTTTGATCCCCGCGGCGTCCCCGTCATAGACAATGGTGACGTTCGGGGTGAAACGTTTGATCAGCCGGATCTGATCGGGTGTCAGCGCGGTGCCTGACGAGGCCACGACATTTTCGATGCCTGACTGGTGCATGGAGAGCACGTCTGTGTACCCTTCGACCAGGTAGCATTTATCGAGACGGGTAATGTCGCGCTTTGCCTGGAAAATCCCGTACAGCACGCGGCTTTTATGATAGATTTCCGATTCGGGCGAATTCAGGTATTTGGCGATGTTCTTATCGGCCTTCAAACTGCGTCCGCCAAAGGCGATGACCCGTCCCGCGACATTGTGAACGGGAAACATGACCCGTCCGGCGAAACGGTCACGTACCCAGTCGTCACGTTTAATGGAGAGTCCCGTCTTTTCCAGGAAATCCATTTTATAACCCTGCTTTTGAGCATGACGGGTAAAATGATCTTTCCCGTCCGGGCAGTATCCCAATTCAAATTTTTTGATGATGTCGTCGCGGATCCCTCTTTCCCGGAGATAAGCCAGTCCGATGGTGCGACCTTCTTCTTCATCCCATAAAAACTGCGAAAAATATTTCCGGGCAAACGCGGAGACGATCATCATGCTTTCACGCTCGTCTTTGAGCAGTTTTTGCTCATCAGTTTCCTCTTCCTCCTGAATCTCGATGTGGTATTTGCCTGCCAGCCACTTGAGAGCCTCAGGGTAGCTTAGCGACTCGTGCTCCATGACAAAGTTCACGGCGTTGCCACCCTTTCCGCAGCCGAAGCATTTAAAGATCCCTTTTGCCGGGGAAACGGTAAAGGAAGGCGTCTTTTCATTGTGGAACGGGCACAGTCCAATCAGATTCACTCCCCGTTTTTTCAGCGTCACAAATTCAGAAACAACCTCTGTGATCTCCGCGGCATCCAGTATCCGGTCTATCGTATTCTGATCAATCATAGTTACAAAAGTAGCAAAAAACAGTCTCTGACAGGGTAAGGATTTTTCATTGGCAGGCAAATGTAATGATATTTTGTACCTTTGCCGTGCTAAAAACAGCAGGCAGTGAAAATAGGAACGATTGACCTGGGAGGAACGCCACTTTTCCTGGCGCCGATGGAAGACGTGACTTACAAGTCATTCAGATACATGTGCAAGAAGTTTGGCGCGGATGCGATGTACACGGAGTTTGTCTCTTCCGAAGCGTTGATCCGGGACGTGCAAAAAACCCGGCAGAAAATGCACTTGTTTGATTTTGACCGGCCGGTAGCCATTCAGATCTACGGACATGACGTTCAGTCGATGATCCGGGCGGCGATGGTGGCCGAAGAAGCCGGTCCCGATTTTATCGACATCAATTTTGGCTGTCCGATGAAAAAGATTGCTGGCCGGGGTGCCGGTGCCGGCTTGTTGCAGGACCTGGACAAGATGCAGCGCATGGCTGCCGGAATTGTGAAAGCCGTTCAACTTCCGGTGACCGCCAAGACAAGACTCGGATGGGATGAAACATCGAAAGTGGTTGGAGAGGCTGCGCTGCGCCTTCAGGATGCGGGCATTGCCGCACTGGCTATCCACGGACGCACGCGCCGGCAGCTTTACTCGGGCGAAGCGGACTGGTCGCTGATCGCGGAAGTGAAAAACAATCCGGCGATCACCATTCCCGTCATCGGAAATGGCGACATCAATGGCCCCGAAAAGGCGGCGGCATTACTTCAGCAAAGCGGCGTTGACGGATTGATGGTTGGACGCGGAGCGATAGGACGACCCTGGATTTTCAGGGAGATCAGGCATTATCTTGACACGGGAGAGATACTTCCTCCTCCCACGGTGAATGAGGTCATCCGGAATGTCAGGGAGCAACTGCAATTGTCGGTCGACTGGAAAGACAGCATACGTACCGGTATTCTCCTGATGAGGCGCCACTTTGCCAAATATTTTCCGGGGCTGCCGAACTTCAGAAACTACCGGGTGCGGCTGCTGCAGGCTGACGAGATGGATGACCTTCAGCAAATCATGGATGAGATTACTGAACACTATGGAGGGTTGCGGGTTGATTATACCAATACCGGCTTACGATGAACATCAATGACTATAAGGATTATTACTCAGACGGGTCTTTCAGGAGCAAGCTCCGGAATATGGGCAAGGCAGCCGGCATACAGGTTGTTTACGCGGCCTTGCTGCTGTATTTCATGATGAAAGATCCGCGGGTGCCGGTGAAGGCGAAAATTACCATCATGGCGGCACTGGGTTATTTTATCTTTCCCGCCGATGCCATTCCTGATCTGCTTCCCCTCATGGGCTTCAGCGACGATCTTGGCGTGCTCATTTTTGTGCTTTCCCGGATCCGGCACCACCTCACCGACGAAACCAGGTGCAAGGCAAAGGAAAAACTTCTGACGTGGTTCAAGCAGGTTGATGAGTCCGAACTCGAAGAGCTTCTGGACAGAATCGGATAGACAGCGATCTGCCCCTTTTTTGTATTGCGGCCCGGGACTGAAACCTGGAAAATCTTGTGTCTTGTATTCGGATGTTGTTATCTTTGATTCTTAAAAACTGACATGGCTTTTACTGCTTTTCGGGGAATGGGACCCTGGCCCCAACTTATTATGACTGCGTTCATCGTGCTGGTATGTTTCCTGGCGTTGCTCCTCATCGCTGTCGTTGCGGCCATCCCGTTTGTTGGTCTGGCCGGAATGATGACCTTGTTTTCGGGGGCCGGGTTGAATGACCCGTCGGCGATTGCCCTGCTGAAGTATTTTCAGGTCGTCCAGTCGATCGGTCTGTTTGTCCTTCCGCCTGTCGTCGCGGGCTGGTTGTTCAGCGGGAGTCCGGGAAGGTACCTTCACCTTCATCAAAAGACCAGCCTGCGGGCGATCTGGATCGCTGTGGTTGCCATCGTGATCGTGAATCCGTTTATCGCATTGGTTGGCCAGATCAATGAAGCGATGGGCCTGCCTGGGTTTTTGACTGAGGTGGAGGCCTGGATGAAGCAGATGGAGGAGCAGGCCGCGGCGTTGATCGACCGTTTCATGGACGTGGAAACCATTGGGGGGTTACTCTTTAATCTGCTGATGATTGCCGTGATCCCTGCTGTTGGCGAGGAGTTCCTGTTCAGGGGGGTGATCCAGAAAATCTTTACCGGCATGACCCGTAACCACCATTGGGGAATTTGGATCTCCGCTTTTCTCTTTAGTGCGCTGCACATGCAGTTTTATGGCTTTGTGCCCCGCATGTTGTTGGGCGCCCTGTTTGGGTACATGCTGGTTTACAGCGGGTCATTATGGCTCCCGATGATCAGTCACTTTGTGAATAACGCGATGGGCGTTCTGTACCTTTACTTCGAAAAGAAGGGATGTGTGGGAATAGAGAAGATTTCCGCCCTCGGGGAACAAACGGGTTACCTGTTGCCTGTGGCCCTGGTCAGCCTGCTTGCAACGGTTTATGTGATGTTCCTGCTGAAAAAAGATGCCGGTTTAAAAAGCCAGATTGATCTGTAACCGTTCTGCCTCGATCTTTTTCTGCTCGTAAGGCCTTAAAATGTAAATGATTCCGTATTCGGCAGCTTGCTCCCTTCTCTGCTCATCGGCAAGGAAGCGGAAACGGGCCTCCACTTCATTCCAGGTTTTCTGGATCAGCTCATCCGCTTCTGCCCTCAACCTGTTCATCAGTTCAGACGCCTTATTGGTGATATTCTGAAGAATCATCTGATAACGGTAGGCCTCGATGAACGATTCGTAATGGACTTTAACCAGGGCTATGGACGGACTGTAGATGGGATTACCCCCTTGCTTGCAACGGTTTTGCTCTCCTTTAATGATCTTTTCGCCCCATTCGAGAATGTCCGTTTCCAGGTTCAGTACCGGTACTTTTTGCGTGTGCGGGTCAAGTCCATAACAGGCGCGGGCCTCAGGCTTCAGTTCTTCGCGAAGGATGGCAAAAGTCAGCACCTGTGCAAAATGCGTGATATAAAGTTTGGTCTTCCTGACAATCTCGCCGTATTCCTTTGACTTGTTAAACTGATTCTGTTTGGCGGTGTCTAACTGACGGACGGCTCCCAAAAGACGGGGATAAAAAGATTGAAGTTTTTCCAGGGTTTCCTGACTGAATGCCAGTTCTTTCTGAGGTGT
>CAZANK010000154.1:0-7778 GCA_964486235.1 uncultured Prolixibacteraceae bacterium
CGATCCGCATCACCTGAGTAAATCGGAGCAGGAGCGGATATGCCGCGGATGGGTGCGTCAGATCGTCAAAAACGTAGGTCCGAATAGCGATGTCCCGGCGCCGGATGTGATGACGAACCCGCAGCACATGCTGTGGATGCTCGATGAGTATGAAATGATCCGCGGAGAAAGGTTTCCCGGGTTCATTACCGGAAAGCCTGTTGGGATGGGCGGTTCAAAGGGCAGGACGGAAGCTACCGGCTATGGGGTGATCATTACCCTTCGCGAAGCGTTAAAAGAGTTGCAGATAAAACCTGAGAATACGACGGCCAGCGTGCAGGGATTTGGAAATGTGGCCCGGTACGCGATTGAATTGTACCACAAGCTGGGAGGGAAGGTCGTTTGCGTAGCCTGCTGGGACCAGACCGATAAAACCAGTTATTCTTTCCGGAAGAAAGAGGGGATTGACCTGAAGCAACTGCTTGCGATCACCGACTCGTATGGCGGAATTGACAAGACAAAAGCCCGGGATTTGGGATACGAAGTTTTGCCGGGCGATGCCTGGATTGAGCAGGAAGTGGACATTCTGATTCCCGCAGCGCTTGAAAATCAGATCAGGGCTGATAACGTGGAAAAAATCAGCAAAAAGGTGAAGGTACTTCTCGAAGGTGCCAATGGTCCCACGGCCCGCGAAGCGGATGCGGTGATCAGGGAAAGCAGCCTGCATGTGATCCCCGATTTTCTTGCGAATGCCGGTGGCGTGGTGTGCAGCTACTTTGAGCAGGTGCAATGCAACATGAATTATTTTTGGGAAAAAGATGAAGTTCTCGGGAAACTTGACATGAAAATGACTTCTGCCTATTTGGCCGTGAGCGACTTTGCCAGGTCAAACAAGCTGGCCATGAGGGATGCAGCCTACGTCATCGCAGTGAATCGCGTGGCACAGGCGTGCCGTGACCGGGGATGGGTGTAAATTTATTATCTTTATCCTGTAACTGGTTGGGAAGTGGATGGACGATTTTATTTTTAATGACATTTCATCCTTCGATGAAGGTTTCTTTGAATCCGGTAGTCCGATCAGTCTGATCGGTACCGGTTCATTGGGGGGAAAGGCCAAGGGATTGGCTTTCATTCATGATTTTCTGTGGTCTGAAGTCAATCCCGGCGATTTCCATGGGATCGAAACAGGCATTCCAAAAATGGTCGTCGTCCTTTCCGACGTGTTCGATTCTTTCATGCAGCAGAACGGGCTTTACGAGGTTGCGTTGTCGGACGCGTCGGACGTTCAGATCGCGATGGCTTTTCAAAAGGCGGAGTTGCCGTTCAGGATTCCCGGATTGTTGCGGACGTTTATATCAAAAATCCACCGTCCGCTGGCGGTCCGGTCATCAAGCCTGCTGGAGGACTCCTTGTCCGGGCCTTTTGCCGGCGTTTACGGCACGAAGATGATCCCCAATAACCAGTACGATGTCGATACTTGCTTCCGGAAGCTGATCGAGGCCATCAAGTTGGTGTACGCGTCGACTTATTTCCGGGCAGCAAAGGACTTTATCCGTGCGACCAACCATCAGACGGAAGAGGAAAAGATGGCGGTGATTATTCAGGAAGTGGTCGGCGTGAGGCACAACAGCCGCTTTTATCCCGACATATCGGGAACCGCCCGTTCGTATAATTATTATCCTACCGGCCATGCAAAACCCCAGGACGGGGTGGTGAATCTGGCGCTTGGTCTGGGGAAGACGATTGTCGAGGGCGGCATTTCCTGGGCCTATTCGCCGGCATTTCCGCAGTCGCCTCCTCCATTTAACTCGACAACTGATATGCTTGAAATGACCCAGACGGAATTTTGGGCGGTGAACATGGGACCGGCGCCGGAGTATAATCCGGTGGCCGAAACGGAATACCTGGTCAAAGGCAGCCTGTTGTGTGCCGAGGCCGACGGCGCACTGCGTGATGTCGCCTCTACGTACGATGCCGGTTCGGACAGGATATGGCCCGGCCTGTCGGGGAAAGGCCCCCGGGTCATTAATTTCGCGCCCGTGCTGACAACCGGCGTTTTTCCGCTGAACAAGCTGGTCAAAACAGTACTGCACACCTGTGAAAAGGCCCTGAAATCGCCGGTGGAAATTGAATTTGCCGTCAATTTAACCGGTCCGGTGAAACGTTTCGGGTTTTTGCAGGTGAGACCGATTGCCGTCACCCGCGAGGAAACCGTTATTTTGGACGAGGAGACCGGCAGTGACCGCTTGTTGGTCTCTTCAGACGAGGTGATGGGGAATGGCCTCCTCGACTCGATCATGGATATTGTTTTCGTGGATTTCCGGCATTTTGAGGCAGGAACATCGTTTCACATTGCCGCCGAAGTCGGCGAAGTAAACGAAAAGCTGATCCGGGAAAGGCGGCCCTACCTGCTTGTCGGTTATGGCCGGTGGGGTACCTCCGACCCTACAGCGGGGATACCCGTAAAGTGGCACCAGATCTCAGGGGCCAGGGCCATTGTCGAAGCCCCGGCAGGGCAAACTACCATTGAAATGAGCCAGGGATCGCATTTCTTTCACAACCTGACCAGCTTTAAAGTATTTTACTTTTCAATCCCCCGTTCGGGTTCCGCTCAGTTTGACCGGGATTGGCTGTACGGGCAAAAAACAGTGGAAAAAAGGAAGTTTGTGAGGCATATCCGGCTTGAACACAAACTCTATATAAAAGCAGACGGCCGCACAGGCAGAGGTATCATCCTTAAATCCAGGGAATCATGTGTGCGAAAAAATATGTAAACAACCTGACCAGTGAACTGAAGGAAAGGGCCAAGGAACTCAGTTGCCTGTATGAGGTGCAGGAGCTTTTAAACAACAAGGAAAAGAGCATGGAAGAGGTCTTCCGCGAGATGATCGAAATTCTTCCGCGGGGCTGGCAGTATCCTGATATTTGTAAAGTTCAGGTCACGTACAGGGGGAGGGAGTTTCACTCGGATGACTTCAAAAAATCAAAATGGGTGCTGAAGACCGACATCGTGGTGCACGATGAAGTAGTCGGGGATATCTGTGTTTATTATGTCGCAAGGAGACCCTCTGAGTTTATCGGTCCTTTCCTGAATGAAGAACAAAAGCTGATCAGGACCATTGCAGACCAGATCGGCGCTTTTCTTTTGCACCGCCAGTTGAAATCCATTTTCGAAGAAGGGGGGCATCTGATCAAAGGACCAAGTCCTCAATGGTTCACCATCTTTGAAATGCTGAAGGGAACAGACCCGAAACTGCTTGTCCGGATTTCACGAAAAATGATCAACTACCTGTGCTGGAGTGGCATAAAAGAAGCGGAAAGCTTGTTTGGATGTTTTACGCCTGCCTACAAGGAGAAAATGGAGCTTTTGCAGGCCGGTGAGAACAGGCCTTATCAGGATTCGTCTGCGAATGATCTGCTGTCGATGAGCTATGAGATCTTTGAGCTGGCCGGTAAATACGTGGAGGAGAAGGCGATCATTGACAGCATCCATAAGTGGATCAAGGAAGACCGGTCAGGATTTCTGGTCAACATACTTGAAAACACCGGATCATCGCTCGCGGAGATCAGCACGGCGATCGAAAGGTTTCATCACCTCATGCCGCAAGGCCTCGAGCTCTCACCTTCGAGAGAGAAAAGCATCAAGATCGCGCTGATACGGCGATTGCTGATTGACCAGCCTGATTTTATCACGATCGCGAAAAAGTTTGTCGAGATCAATGATTTCCACAAGCTCCTGAAGCGGATCATTTCTCCGGTGGGCAGTTACGGGAAGCTCGGAGGAAAGGGTTCCGGACTGTTCCTGTCCAGTCACCTGTTGTGGAAGCTGTCGGACGATAATCCTTTTTTCAGCCAGGTCAAAGTACCGAAAACCTGGTATATCACTTCCGATGCCATCCTGGACTTCATGAAACGGAATGACATGGAAGACATCATGGAGCAGACCTATAAGGATATTGAACAGGTGAGGAAAGAATATCCTTATATTATTCATGTGTTTAAGAATTCTCCTTTCAGTCCCGATATGGTCAAGGAGTTATCGCTTGCCCTCGACGATTTAGGTGATACGCCGTTGATCGTCAGAAGCTCCAGCCTGCTCGAAGACAGGATGAATACGGCTTTCGCAGGTAAATACAAAAGCTTGTTTATTGCGAACCAGGGCACAAAGGAAGAAAGGCTGGCGGAAATCATGGATGCCATTGCCGAAGTCTATGCCTCTGCCTTCGGACCTGATCCGATCGAATACCGGAAGGAGCGGGGCCTGTTGGATTATCATGAGGAGATGGGCATTCTGATTCAGCAGGTGATCGGCAAGAAGGTTGGAAAATACTTCCTGCCTTCTTTTGCGGGCGTGGCGTTCAGCCATAACGATTTTCGCTGGTCAAGCCGGATAAAAAGGGAAGACGGACTGATCCGCATGGTCCCCGGGCTGGGAACCCGGGCGGTTGACCGGTTAAATGATGATTATCCGATCCTGGTCGCGCCGGGACAACCCCAATTGCGCGTCAACGTGGCCAGTGAGGAAATTGTGCGGTACTCCCCGAAAAGGATTGATGTGATCAACCTGGAAGACCGGATGTTTGAGACGATCGGAATCCAGCAGCTTTTCAGTGAAGCCGGCAAAGATTATCCGAACATTCATCAGATCGTTTCCGAGGTCACCGAAGATTTTGTCCGGCAGCCAGGAAGGCTTTCCCTGGATTATGAGAGGAAGCATTATGTGGCCACGTTCGACGGACTAATTCAGAACACCGACTTCGCTTCACAAATCCATTCGATGCTGAACGTTCTGGAACGTGAATACGGAGCGCCTGTCGATATCGAGTTTGCGCACGACGGCGACTGCCTGTACCTGCTTCAGTGCAGGCCGCAGAGTCACCGTGCGGTGAGCGTCCCGGCGACCATTCCTTATAATGTCGCGGAAGAGAAGATCATCTTTTCGGCCGCCAGGTTCGTTTCGAGCGGCACGGTTGCCAACATCTCGCACGTGGTCTATATCGATCCTTTCAGATACAACGAGCTGGAAAGCTATGAAAAACTGGTCACGGTCGGGCGAATTGTGAGCAGTCTGAATAAGCTATTGCCCCGGAGGCAGTTCGTTCTGATGGGCCCCGGCCGATGGGGGAGCAGGGGCGACATTAAGCTTGGGGTGAACGTCGCCTATTCGGATATCAATAACACGGCCATGCTGATCGAAATTGCCAGGAAGCAAAAAAACTATGTGCCGGAACTTTCGTTAGGGACCCACTTTTTTCAGGACCTGGTAGAGTCAAATATCTTTTACCTGCCGTTATATCCGGATGACCAGGGAAATTTTTTCAATGAACTTTTTTTCACGGCGTCAGAAAACAGGCTGAGCGAACTTCTTCCTGATTACGCGTCGTTTTCTGACGTCGTACACGTGATCGATGTTCCCGGATGTGCCGATGGAGACGTGCTGCATATTCTGATGAACGGGGATGAGGAAAGGGCGTTTGCGGTGCTGGCAGAACCAATCCGGCAAAATGATTTCAGCGTTTTTAAGACTGACATTTTCAGCACCATGGAAAGTCCGGATTTTCATTGGCGGTGGCGGATGAGTTATGCCGGGCATATCGCTTCCCGGCTGGACCCTGAACGGTTTGGCGTGGCGGGATTCTATGTTTTCGGGAGCGTCCGGGATGGGACTGCTGGACCAGGGAGCGACATCGACCTGCTCATCCATGTAAAGGGGACCGAAAGCCAGCGCGATGACTTAGTGCTGTGGCTCGAAGGATGGAGTTTATGTCTCAGCCGGATCAATTTTCTCCGCACCGGTTCCAGGACCGATCAATTACTGGACGTCCACATTATTACCGACGAGGATATCCGGAGCCGAAACAGCTATGCCATTAAGATCGGATCGGTCAGCGATGGCGCCCTTCCGCTCCCCATGGGAAAAGACAACCGGAAGATTCTGGCGTCAGATTAGTTCGCGAGTGGCCTGATGCAGGTTTCCCGGGTCAAACCGGATCAGCGCAAGCTCAGGTCCGTCGTGAGCCGCGTTAAAACAAAAGGTCCGCCTGATCCTGTCGCTCCAGCTCCCGGTGAGCCGCGTGGATTCATGGATATGTCCGTGGAGGGTAAGAAGCGGTTGCCTTTTTTTGATCATTCTTTTGATGGCAATACTTCCGGTGTGCACGTCGAGGGGCACATGGTCGATCATCTTCCCGTCCAGCGCGGTGCGGTCCAGCTTGGTCCGGTAAGGAGGCGAGTGAAACAGAAAGATCGACTCCGACAAATCGTCATCGCCTGTCAGCAGTTCAATATCCTTCGCGATGGTCTTGTACAGGATATCATCTTTCTTAAAAGCGACGGTGTGAAAACCTTCTTCAGGAGCAACACATCCCGGATCGACGTACCTGGCGGTATCATAAAGCTCCCAGTCTTTGAGAAGAAAAGGCGTGGGGGGCACACAGGCATACCCGTAAACGGTGTACTTTCCAAAGGTTGTTTTCTTGTTGTGGAGGTATTCCCAAATTCCTTCCGACCCGGCCCGGATGAAGGCCTGTTCCCCGCAGCGGGCGTCGTCGTTTCCCG
The DNA here is from genome assembly GCA_964486235.1 of uncultured Prolixibacteraceae bacterium. Lineage (GTDB taxonomy): Bacteria > Bacteroidota > Bacteroidia > Bacteroidales > Prolixibacteraceae > JBCFBK01. The sequence continues at coordinate 6,538 of CAZANK010000154.1, forward strand.
GAATCACAAAAACCCGCGGATAGCGGTCTGCCAGTTTTTTCTTAAGTGCATCGAAACCAGCGACCAGCGTACCCTGGAAGAAGTTTGCAGGGTCATCGTCCGAAAACGCCGTCAGCCGGTGTGGCAACAGGTCGCCCCCCAGAAAGACAGACGATGGCCTTTCTTGAAGGATTTTTTGGAACAGCTTCTGATACCGGTCTGTTTTTCCATGCAAATCGGTCACAAAAAAATGGATGGAAGCGGAATGGATCATATTTAGCTCTTTCCCGGAAACCTTGCTTTCCTTGCAATTTTCGTACCAGGTCCGAAAAACGGATCGCCGGGCCCTGGTTCTTTGCGCATGATGCCGCTGCGGCTGTTTCCCGGTTTGGCGCTCATCATTCCCTGGCCATCGCGGCGCTTTTTCGTGCCGGCGGCATTTTTTCGATCGCGTATCTTAACGCGGTACGGGGCATAGCCGCTTTATTTCTGATCACATACTTGAATACGTCTTCCTCATGCGCCTGACTGGCAGCTTTCAGCATCCAGCCATAGCCTTTTTGTACCATATCATCCCTATCCAACAGCAGCGTATCAGCGATTTCAAAGATGTCGCTCAGGAATTTTCCCTGACGGGCCGGAATGATCAGCGAGACGGCGGCGGCTCTTTTCATCCAGCGGTTTTCGTCTTTTGCCCACTGCTTCAGACGGGTGAGGTAATCGGGGTACATGGCGATGAAGGTCCCCACGGTATGGTTACAAAGGGTATCACACGAGGCCCAGTTGCTGACATAATCAGCGACCCACCCTTGAAAAATCTCAAAATCGGCAGGTTCATAAAGCTGGCGAATAAAATAAGACCAGTTGCAGGCAATGAACGATTCCTCCATGTATCCGGAACGCCAAAGTTCATCACATAAACGGAAGATTTCAGCTTTGGGATACGCTTTCACGGATTTGAAATGCTCTTTGCTTATTTTTTGGACCACGGCCGATTTGATGCCATAAAGTTTTACTTCTTCCTTAAAAAACCGCTGGCCGCCCAGTCTGGTCTTTTCATCCATGTTTGCCGTCAGTTCACGACGAAGGGCATCAAGTAGTGTCTCCATACAGCCTCTCTTTGATCTGTTCAAAGATAATGAACGTTTCGATTAAGCGAGCGCAAAGGCCAAACGAAGTTTGAGGCTTTGCTGAGCGTGAGAAACGACTAATGTCAATGAACGTTTCGATTAAGCGAGCGCAAAGCCAAATTAAAAGTATCC
>CAZANK010000155.1:0-7770 GCA_964486235.1 uncultured Prolixibacteraceae bacterium
AGGTCCCTCTTTTGGTGTTCAGGATATGCATCGCCGCGGTGTGGTTCAGGCCATCGCGAATCCCGATCACGTCCCTGGCCGCCTGCATCGTATCGGAGTATTTGGTATAAACGCCGGTGATCAGCGCGTCGGCTTCGCCGGTCTCGACCATCATCATCCCGAAATAGTTGCGGTCGTACATTTTTTCATACGCTTCGTCACAGGTCATCCCTTCCCGGCCGCATTTCTCAGACAGGCGCCGTGCAAAAGTCATACGACGGTTTTCCTCCCGGTCGTGCCGCGGGTTGATAATTTCAATCCCGCTCAGGTCGATGTGATTTTCGGCGGCCACGTTGGCGATCTTTTCTTCATTCCCAAGCAACACCGGATAACAGATCTTTTCGGCGTAAGCCAGCTCGGCGGCTTTTAACATGTTGATGTGATTCGATTCGGTGAAGACGACCCGTTTGGGATTTTCCCGGGCCGTATCGTAGAAGCGGCGCAACATTTTATTGCCGCTTCCCATCAGTTTGTTCAGATAGTCCCGGTAACCATCCCAATCGGTCAATAGCCTGCGGGCAATGCCCGATTCCATGGCGGCTTTGGCCACGGCCGGCGCCACGGTGGTCAACAGACGCGGATCGAGCGGCTTGGGGATGATATAATCCCGTCCAAAACGCAGTTGCTTCAGATTATACGCGGCATTCACCACGTCGGGGACCGGTTTTTTGGTCAGCTCCGCAATAGCCCGTACGGCAGCGACTTTCATGGCCTCGTTGATACACGTCGCCCGGGCGTCGAGCGCACCGCGGAAGATGTACGGAAATCCCAGCACGTTGTTGATCTGATTGGGATAGTCCGAACGTCCGGTGGCAAAAATGATGTCCGGCCGGGCCGACGTGGCATCCTCATAAGCGATTTCCGGGTTTGGGTTGGCCAGCGCGAAAACGATGGGATCCGCATTCATCGACTGTACCATTTCCTTTGTCAATACGCCGGCCACAGACAGCCCGACAAACACGTCGGCATCTTTTATCGCCTCGGCCAGGGTCGTGATGTCACGGTCGGTCGCGAAAGGCTTCTTCCTGCTGTTCAGATCCGTACGCGTCTTGCTGATCACACCCTTTGAGTCGAGCATGACGATGTGTTCCGGGCGGGCCCCCAGCGCCATGTAAAGCCGGGTACACGAATTGGCGGCTGCACCGGCGCCGTTAACGACAATCCGGATGTCCTCCATTTTTTTGCCGGTGATTTCAAGGGCATTGAGCAGTCCGGCCGCGGAGATAATGGCCGTGCCGTGCTGATCGTCGTGCATGATCGGGATATTCAGAGCCGCTTTCAGCCGTTCGTCAATTTCGAAGCACTTCGCCGCTGTAATATCTTGGAGGTTGATCCCGCCAAAGGTAGGAGCGATTGCTTTGACGACCTGGATGAACTTCTCAGGGTCTTTTTCATTGACCTCGATGTCAAAAACATCGATGCCTGCAAATATTTTGAATAACAACCCTTTACCCTCCATGACCGGCTTCCCTGCCATAGCGCCGATATCACCCAGTCCAAGTACGGCTGTCCCGTTCGAAATAACGGCCACTAAATTTCCTTTTGAAGTGTACTCATACGCCGCGTTGCCATCTTTTTCAATTTCCAGGCACGGTTCCGCTACTCCCGGTGAGTATGCAAGCGATAAGTCCCGTTGCGAACTGTAAGGTTTTGTAGGTATCACCTCAATCTTCCCCGGCCTTCCCTGTGAATGGTAGAGAAGCGCATCTTCCCTGGTGAATTTTGCCATATCGATCGAATTTAGTTCCTTAAAAAGTTTCCAAAGCTATAAATAATGTTTTCTCCTGCCAGAAGTATTTCCGTTTATACGTGATACACTTAATGAAGAAGAAACAATCCGGGAAAAACTCTTTGCTGTTTCGGGAACGCGAACGTCTTGCTTTTTTGGCTAAATTGCGATTTTTCCCGGAAGCTGATAATTTTTTTAAAAAAGTATATACGATGACAAGAAAAAAAGGACTGTTCTTTTCAATGATCCTGCTGCTTTTTACTCCTGTGCAGGATTTGTTGGCGCAGGACCATTTGGTCAGGCAAAAGAAACTTACCCGGTTTGAAATGCAGTATTCCGGGTTGATCAATGCCACCGGCGAAGTGATCTCATCCGCCGGTTACCGGTCAAACGTGTACTGGTTTCCCGTTGATGTTCCGTCGACTGTGCTCACCGGACTGGTTGCCAACCGGGTTTATCCCGATCCGTATACCGGGATGAACAACATGCTGATCCCGGATGCATCCGACCGTTTTAACAAGGAATACAAGCTGGAGCAGTACAGTCATCTCCCAAACGTGGGGAACCCGTGGAAAAAACCTTATTGGTACCGCACTTCCTTTGAAGTGCCGGCGGTTGACAAAGGACGTCACTTTCAGCTTATTTTCAAGGGGATCAATTACCGTGCTGCAGTGTGGTTGAACGGGAGTCAGATTGCCGATTCCACCCGGATGGCAGGCATGTTTGCCGAATACAGTTTCGACGTCAGTGATTTGGTCAGGGCAGGGGAGAAGAACTTTCTGGCGGTAAAGATTTATCCGCTCGATGAACCGGGATACCCCGACAAGGAACAGTTAAAAGCGTTTGGCGATTTTTTCCTGAATGGCGGGCCGACGGGCGACATCGGAAAAAATGTGACGATGCTTTGTTCGGTTGGCTGGGACTGGATGCCGCCGGTGCGCGACAGGAACATGGGGATCTGGCAGCCGGTGATCCTTCGTACTTCCGGGAAGGTCACGTTTGCTAACCCGCATCTGGTCACTGACCTTGAGTTGTCCGATACCACCGTGGCGAAACTATCGCTGGATCTTTCCCTGGTCAATCACGACAGCCAGGCGTCGCGGGGGACGTTAAGCGTGGACATCCGGCCGGAGAATTTTGTGGGTCACCCTGTGGTATTCACCCAGGAGGTTTCGATCGCGGCAGGCGGCAAAAGCAGGATGAAGCTGGATGCAGGGAATACTGAACAGCTTTTGATCAAAGAGCCCCGCTTGTGGTGGCCCAACGGTTACGGCGAGGCAAATCTTTACCGAATCCGGCTGCAATATGAATCGGGAGGAATCACGCTGAACGATACCTCTTTTGTTTTTGGGATCCGCACTGTCGGATCGAAAGTCGTTCAGGAAAAAGGCAAATCGTTGCGCCGTGATTTTTATGTCAACGGAAGACGGGTTCATCTGAACGGCGGGGCCTGGGTGCCCGATATGATGCTGAACCGGGATTCGCTGCGCTATGTGTATGAATTGCAGCTTTGCAAAAATGCCAATATGAACCTGGTGCGGATATGGGGCGGAGGGATCACTCCTCCCGATGTCTTCTTTGACCTGGCCGACCGGTACGGACTGATGGTGTGGTCTGACTTTTGGATCACCGGAGACACGCAGGGCGAGTTCAAGGGGTCGCCCGACTGGCCGCTGGAAAGTGAAGTGTTTAAGAAGAATGTGGTCAGCACGGTCATGCGCATCCGGAATCACCCCAGTTTACTGGTATGGACGGGCGGTAATGAAGGACATGCACGGAAGGAGCTCTATGAGGCTATGCGAAACGGGGTCATTGAACTGGATGGCACAAGACCGTTTATACCAAGTTCATCCGGCTTTGCGCATCTCCCCGAAGGATGGCCGAAATCCTGGCCTGATGAGATGGATTCGGGAGTTTACAGCGGAGGCCCTTATACCTGGCAGGATCCGAAGGAATACTATACGCGCGTCAACGCGGGGAAAGACTGGGTGTTTAAAGATGAGACCGGAATTCCGTCGCAACCTACTTACAACAGTCTGAAAAAGATCATCCCAAACCTGGTCTGGGATACGACGTTGCCGTTCCCGCTGAACCACACCTGGGGGTATCATGATGCCGCCACCGGAAATGGCAGGTATGACTTGTATTATGAAGAGATGGTGAAACGGTATGGCAGTCCGGAATCGATGAAAGACTTCTCGGATAAAATGCAACTGATGAATGCGATGGGGTACCAGGGTATTTTTGAGTCAGCCGGTCACAAGCTGAATGAGACCGGAGGCGTGATGCTCTGGAAACTGAATGCGGCGTTTCCAAGCGTGATCTGGCAAATCTATGACTGGTACCTGAATCCGAATGCCGGTTACTATTTTATGCAAAACGCGCTTGAGCCGGTGCATGTTCAACTGAATCCATTGAATTATAATGTGATGGTGGTTAACCGCACGTATCAGTCACACGCTGATCTTACGGTGGAGGCGGCTGTTTACGGCCCTGATTCCGAATTATTGCATCAGGATACCGCAACAGTCAACTTGGATACCACGGATGTCAGAGAAACGGTTTCGCTTGCAAGGGCGCTGGCTGAAACGGACGAAGTACGCTTTGTTGCCGTGCGGCTCAAGGACCAGGCCGGCAAGGTGATCTCCGGAAATACCTATTGGTTTGCCGCTGACAATGATTACACGGCGATGAATACCATGCCCCGTGCGGAGGTCCGAACCGACGTGGTCGCGGTAAGGCAGAGTACGACCGACAAGACCTGGACGTTGAGGTTCACCAACGATTCAAAAAGAATGGCGTTCTTCCTTAATCCGCAGATACTGGATCGCGGGGAAGAAGCGCTGCCCTCGTTTTGGTCGGCGAATTACCTGACCCTGATACCCGGCGAGTCGGTGACGGTCACGGTCCGTGTGCCGTTAGCCAATCTGAAGGATCAGGCCCAGCAAATTCTGTTGGACGGATGGAACATTGAAAAACAGTTGATCGCAGCGGAATAATTTCTACGCTCAGAAAGAAGCTATGCTGTAAAGCTTGCGCAGGTCTGCGGGAGAAAATGCCTGCATGGGGAAGCCAAAAATGAGGCGACCGGACCTGACGCGTCTGTTTATGAGGCTGTGAACCAGGTCAGGGCAAGGGTGGATATGCCTCCGGTTCCAGGAGGATTGACAAAAGAGGAAATGAGGGAACGTATCAGGCATGAAAGAAGGGTCGAACTTGCTCTTGAAGGAGTAAGGTGGGGCGACGTCAAAAGATGGAAAACAGCCGAGGTTTACATTCCAACGTTGGTCGATCCGGGAGGAACAAGGCGTGCATTTAATCCGGCCAAGCATTATTTGCTGCCTTTTCCACAGAGTGAAATGGATATCAACGACGCTCTGGAACAGAATCCCGGGTATTGATAATTTCTGCATGATTTTGCGTTCATAAGCATTGAACAACAGGACCATAAAGCCACGTTTGTTGGTTTTATGGTCCGAATCTTTCACTTTTGATGAAAGAATACTGTTGCGAAAAATGTACATTTGATACAAACTAGCTTTAAAATGACACCGATGATTAACCTGCCAAAGAACCTCAAACTTGTTTTTTGTTTTTCAGCGCTGCTTGCCGGCGGGTGCCGGATCGGCCATGCCCCGCTATCCGATGATCAAAAAGCGCTGCACGGATATAACGTAGCCTGGACTTCTCCGTCTCAGGACCATCACGGGTCGATGCCCGCCGGGAACGGCGATATCGGCCTGAACGTTTGGGTGGAGAACAAGGGCGATCTCTGTTTTTACATCGGAAAAACAGACTCGTGGGGTGATAACGGGCGTCTCCTAAAGGTGGGCAAAGTGCGGGTGAAATGTGACCCTGAAATTATTTTCCCGGGAGCAGATTTTAAACAGGAACTGGATCTTTTCACCGGGACAGTGAAAATCAGTACCTCCGGGATCATTGACGGGAAGAAGACAGACCTGAATTTTCAGGTGTGGGCAGATGCCAATAACCCGGTGATCCATGTGTCGCACGAAAGCACAGTGCCTTTAAAAATGAAGGCTTGTATCGAGTTGTGGAGGACGATCCCCGATACCCTCACCCAGCTTGAAGTAAGCGATTTGCTGAGAGACCAGCCCGACTCCGTTCATCAGCCGGTCGTCGTGGAACCCGACAGCGTGATCAGAACCAGTGCGCCATTCATCGGATGGCTTCACCATAACCGCAAATCGGTGGGATTCGATCTGACCAATCAAATTCAGGGATTATCAGGCCATTTTAAGACAGATCCTGTTCTGCACCGGACTTTCGGGGCTATTATAACGGGAACAGGAACAACAAAGATCGATGATCAGACGCTGGAAACTTCTTTGTCCAAAACAGGCCGGCTTAACATATACGTGCTAACCACACATCCTTCCAAACCGGATGAATGGCTGGCGGCTATATGCGAATTGTCCGACCGTATTGAACGGGTCCCATTCTATGAAAGGAAAAAGGCGCATGAAAAATGGTGGGCGGAATTCTGGGACAGGAGCTGGATCCATGCCACCGTTTCCGGGAATGATCCAACCGACAGCAGTGCCTTTGTGGTGTCGCGTGCATATGCCCTGCAGCGGTTTATCGATGCGTCGGGGGGGCGGGGGAATTACCCCATCAAATTTAACGGGTCCATCTTTACAGTCCCGGCGAAGGAAAATACAGAGGGGGATGCGGACTACCGCCGCTGGGGACCGGGCTATTGGTGGCAAAATACGCGTTTGCCTTATCTGAGCGCGTGCGCTGCCGGTGATTTTGACGTGATGCTACCTTTTTTCAGGATGTATGCCGAAGAGATCTATCAGGTTTGCAAATACAGGACGAACAAATATTTCGGATTTGACGGTGTATATTATCCGGAGTGTATGACATTCTGGGGGGCCGTTTTTTTGCAGACATACGGATGGACGCCTTACGGGAAGCGCGAAGATAAATTGCAGGAAAGCGGCTGGCACAAATGGGAGTGGGTCTCCGGACCGGAGCTGGTATTCATGATGCTCGATTATTATGACTATACCGGGGATCAGGATTTTCTGAAAAGCAGGATCATCCCGGTGGCCAATGATGTGATCCGGTTTTTTGACAACTATTACCAGACTGACGGATCGGATAAACTGGTCATGCATCCGTCGATGGCCTGCGAAACATGGTGGAACTGCACCAACCCGATGCCCGAACTGGCCGGGCTCCACAGCATAACCAGGCGGTTAATGGGCTTGTCCGGTGAGTTGACGAACGATCAGGACAAACAATATTGGAAATCGTTCCGGGCAAAACTCCCGGAAATCCCTTTACGGGAAACACCCTCGGGAAAAGCGCTTGCCCCTGCTGAAAAGTTTGAAGATAAGCGGAATGTGGAGAACCCGGAATTATACGCCGTGTTCCCGTTCAGGCTTTACGGAACAGGAAATCCCGACCCGGACTATGCAAAAAATGCCCTTGAATACCGTTGGGATAAAGGCGACTTTGGATGGAGGCAGGATGATATTTTTATGGCTTATCTGGGCTTGGCTGGTCAGGCAAAGGAAAACCTGGTCGCACGGTCAAAAAACTTTGATCAAAACTCACGTTTTCCGGCTTTTTGGGGCCCCAATTACGACTGGACTCCCGATCAGGATCACGGAGGCGTATTGATGAAAGCATTTCAGTCGATGGTCTTGCAGGCAGATCCCTACTCTGAAAAATTCTATCTGCTGCCTGCCTGGCCCAGGGACTGGGATGTTTCGTTCAAATTGCATGCCCCTCATCAGACGACGATCGAAGGTCGCGTGAAAGACGGAAAAATTGAATGGTTAAAGGTGACCCCCGAAAGCCGCCGCGACGACCTGGTTATAATGCGTATAACCCCCTTGAAGTAAAAGCCGGAATGAATGCCGTTGACCTGAAAAGGAAGTATGGAAACCGGATCGGGTATTGCGGAAACAGCAACATCCAGATCTGGGAAACGGGCGATGAGGGGTTAATCCGGCAGGAAGTGCTGTACA
>CAZANK010000156.1:0-7761 GCA_964486235.1 uncultured Prolixibacteraceae bacterium
AAATTGATGAGAAAGGATTTGAAAAAGCCTGGAATACAATGTGTTTATGGTTTACAGAAAGTGGATATCAACCAAGGGATGGTTACCCATGTGAGTTATATTACAATTCGCTGGATGAAGACTCTAAACGCAGATTTGTCTTAGATCTATGTGTTCCAGTGAAAACGTTGTAGCTTCAGTCCGAGGAAGAAATTATGTGAGCCCAATGGTAGAAAACGGTTCATAGAAAGCATCAAACGGTTTACACAGAATGCTTCCCAATTACGGACGAATCGTTAGCGTGACTGTATATTCCGTGACAGTGGCTCCATACCCGTCTTCATGCTCCTCTCTTGCAGAGAAGGTCCAGGTTTTACTTGTAACAGGGGACTCGGTATAGGCTTCCAATTCTTTTCCCATTGGAAATTTGAGCAGCGCTTTCTCTTTATCCAGATTAATCACCGGGCCGATTTTGTTTGAAGAGGGGACCCATTTTTCCTCTGAGCAGTCATAAACCTGTCTCCTGGACTTCGGCCAGTCGTCGCTTGTATGAATGGAAATCTCCGGACCCCCGGCGATGCACAGTTGATACCGCCGTTGAGGAGAATTGTCATTTTCAGCCCATGGAATCAAACTTGCCATGACGGATAAGCGGTATTTCTTCAAAACGCCATGCCCGTCAGACTTGACTCTTGTTATGAGAGGTAACTCACCGTCACAATCCTTTGTTTTTTGGGTGTATACTTTAAACGGGTAATATTTTTACTTTTTTAAATGATTGAAATTCTAAATTTAATAACCGGTCAATTTTTTCTTTATCGTTTATAAATGCTTTTGCCAGGCATTCCTCGATGCTCTGCTTAAAGCTGTCATATGTTTTATGAAACGTAGAATACAAAACCTGCTTCTTTACGTACTTCCAAAACCGCTCAATCAAATTTAAATTCGGCGAATATGCAGGGAGAAACAACAGTACAATGTGTAGAATTTTAGCATACCTTCTTACTAATTCGCAATGCTGGTACCTTGCATTATCCAACACGATGGTGATTGTTTTCCCATAATATTCCAGGTATATCATTTTTAGCAATTTACATACAACCCTGGCATTTATTGTCGCATCAGTGGAATAGCAGGTTATTTTTTTACTCACCGCGTTAACCGCACCTAATACACTATAGCGTTTACGCCCGGCCTGGCTCCTTAAAAAGTAACGCGTTTTGCACCAAACATATCCCAATAACGTTGAAAAAATAAAATGAACAGCATCCATAAATAATACGATCCTTTCTCCTTTTACTGCTTCTTCCAAACGCGGCTCCAATTGTTTTTTTTAAAACCCTCCCGTTCTTCTTCACGCGATTCATCTTGCCCGTCTCCATTGCCCGGAATGCTTCCTGTTTTTAGATGTTTATACTTCAACTTTTTCAGGAACATTCGAATTTGTGTTGGGGACCGCTTGATCCCTGTCAATTGTTCAATCCGATCACCGGCCTCGTTAATTGATTGGGGCGGCTCTTTTTCAAAGGCTTGGTCGATCATTTCTTTATAATCATTTAATTTACTTGATTGCCCTTTCCACTTTAACGATTTAAAACTATCAATCCCATGATCTTTAAATTCTGCCAGATACTCTGTTAATGTTGGCTTGGTAATACGACAAATCTGACATATTTCTTTATGTTTAATGTCAAATGACTTCAGGTACACTACTAAACTTTTTAACCGGGTCTTCGAATGGCTCTCATTCAAAATGTTTGAGTATAACAAGTCTTGCATTTCTTTTTCTACAATCAACCGGATCATATTTATTCACTTTTCCAACAAATATAAGAAAAAATTTATTTTAAAAGTAAATATTTAACCCATTTTTAGTATATTTTTCTGAAATGGTCACCACACCATCATTTTTGCCGGAGAAAATCGAGCAGTCATCAAATCCGGCACAACTTTTGGCGTTTTCAAGCGATTTCTTTATATACCATAGCTTTGATGAGTTGAAATCGATTTTGAGATTTGCCGAAATCTGTATAATCGTATTTTCTATTAACGGGTCGGGTTCAGGCCGTGTTGTTTTAATTTTTTTTGTGATCATTATTCTGCTTCTCCATCCTGCATCGTAGGTAAGTTGAAGTGCTTCTGCCGGATTACCCCGGACTTTGACAATATATTTTGAAAGATAAACCTCTTTCCCTTCCGGAGTCTTGTGTTTTGGCATCAATACAAGCATATTTAATCCCGGAAACAGATCCACATCTGCAGTGAAAGTTGAATCACTGGTAATTGTGGCATCTGCTGAGTCCCTCTCTGTGCCGGATGTAATGAACACCTTCATACTGGTTATGGGATCAAATCCACTTGCTCTGTTGGTAATCGTGCCTTTCAGTTTTATTTTCTGATTTTTTACGGTCTCTTCCTGGGAATGGGATTCAATATTGAAAATGACAGTGTCACAAAACTCGTAAAGGCCACGGTTCCCGTAAGTTCCTTCTTTTACGGGAAACCAGTGATGTTTTTCCAAAACATCCTTTTCGATTTTTGCCCTGCCAACGCTGGTCTCGGCAACATCAAAAACGAAAATTCTGTTCTTATATCCGATGAGCTCACACACATATCCGGCTTCTTCAACAATTGTTTTGGCCTCGAATCCTTTTTCAATTTTTTCGGCCTGGAAATGGAATTCCTTAAAACCCCCGAAGCGAAGAGTCGGGTCTGAATACGGATCAGAAAGCACAGCCCCTTCCGGAGTGTGAACAACACCCCCGTCGGCTTTAAGCCCCCAGATATGAAGTTCAGGCGTATTCGTCTTTCTGCCAAACATGGTTAAGTTAAGGTATGGGATATTGGCTCCGGTACAGGCAACTTTAATGGAAACTGTTTTTCCGTTTGAGTCCTGAGTTCGTTCGAGCCAGTATTGCACGCCGTCGCTCCTGGATTTGCAGGTCATACAATCCACATTGTCAGGGAAATCAAGAATGTCGGCCAGAATCTGGCCGGTACTGGGTTCGCAGATACTGGCACTTTTTAAGTAACAGCCTGTTCCAAATGTCACCCCGCCAATTTCGTAAGCGCTGTCAGGAATATTGGCAAAGGTGGTCCAGTACACGCCCGATGTGGGCATTTTTGCAGGAGTGGCGTCAAACATGGTAAGAGTTGATGAATTCAACTGAAGGTCCACGCCGTTGGCGCCCGGGTTACCGGATTTGGGCAGGTTTTTCCCGTCATACATACTGATGAGCATGATTGAACTCAGTATCAATGCTGAAATTGTGCTGGTCTTTTTTAGAATTGCGTTGAACATATCATTGTCTATTCCGTGTTTTCCCGAAAGAAACAGATCAGACTCTTGCTGAGATCGTCCGAGCCCAGGGATATACTGCAATGGATTCAGGTTAAAAGTCTGACTCACAAAACAAATTTAAACTTTTCTTACCGAACAAACAACAGGTTGGAGAAAAAGCATGGTTTCGACATTGATTGCGGCGTTCACAGTCCGTAAAAACGTTTGTGCAGCCCGACAGGAAAGCAAGCCGCAGCCGGCCGCACAAAAATTGGCAGGCCTGGCGATTGCAAGGGTAAACTCTTTTGGCTATCTTTCGGGTAATACGACAAGCGCACTGAAATGGTGATACAATGACAGATGATCATGTTAAATCTAAGAAGGGCAACCCGCAAAGATGAGTTCAAGATAATGGACCTTGTCAAGTCCGTTTTGTCCGATTACGGATTAAAAATAAATCCGCAGGAAACCGATAAGGACCTGTCGGATCTGGATGTGTATTATTTCAATAAAAACGGATGGTTTGCCGTAATCGAAGAGAATCATGAAATTGTTGGTTCCTACGGGATATTTAAAATAGACCACGACACCTGCGAATTGAGAAAGATGTATTTGATGCGTGATTACCAGGGAAGAGGACTTGGGAAACGGATGATGGACGATGCGCTTGAAAAGGCAAAGGAATTGGGCTATTCGAGAATGGTATTGGAAACAAATAAGGTGCTGGGAAAAGCTGTTGTGATGTATCGTCAATATGGATTTGAACCGTATGAGCCGGTTCATTTGTCAGACCGGTGCGATCTGGCAATGGGCAAGGAATTGTGAACAAAGATGAACATGAAGAAGCCAGGACAAGACAGGCTGCCGAACAGGCCCGCATCCGGATTACTGTACGCGGCTGATTGCGGGTTTGCAACTCTTTCTTGAAAAAGACTATGCCACAATCAGTTCGACCCCCAGCTCTTCCAGACGTTTAGCGGTGCCGTCGGGAATCCCCGAGTCGGTAACGATCACGTCGATCTGATCAAGGTCGCAAACCTTCCCGAACCCTCTTTTGCCGAACTTGCTGGAATCGGCCAAAATGATGGTACGGAGCGACGCCTCCATCATCTTTTTATTCAGGATCGCTTCTTCGATGTTTGAGTTGGTCACCCCATATTCAAAGTCAATTCCGTCCACTCCCAGGAAAAGCTTGGAACAGGTAAGCATATCGAAGGTCCTGGCGGTAAAATCACCGACCACGGAAAAAGAGTTCTTCCGGACAATTCCGGCAAGCTGGATCACCTCGACATGATCGAGCGGCGTCAGCAGGATCGATGTTTTGAGTGATGCCGTGACAACCGTTAAACGGGATCCGGGATTAAGCGCTTCTGCAAAGACCTGTACGGTTGAACCGGCCCCGATGATAATGGAATCATTTTCTTCGATCAGCGTGCATGCGGCTTCGGCGATACGTTTCTTTTCGTTGATGTTTTTCTTCTCTTTTACCTGCAGGTTGACATCAGAAGTATGCGGATTAACCGGACTCGCACTGCCATGAGTCCGGTACAATAATTTCTTATCTTCAAGATACTTGAGGTCCTTCCTGATCGTTACCGGGGTGACATCCAGCTCTTTCGCAATATCCGACACGGTGATAAAACCATTCCTGTTCAGCGAATCAAGGATATACTTATGTCTTTCTGCAATGCTCAGCATGACCTTTTCAACTGTTAAACCAGTTGCTAAATTACGATTCTTTTTGCAGATTCCGGTGAAAACAAACGATTGTGAAAACAAAAAACGATCGCAGAGTCGCCTTTCGGTATTTGCTATTTTTTTGTATTTTTCTGTTTTCAACGATTAAAAAAAGAAATAAGTCACAAAAGGAAATTAAAAGCACTATAAACGAAATTTGATTTTGTCGAATTGTTGTATTTTAGGTTCTTGTTGTGTATGTTTGTGAGATGATGTGCTTTTTAACTGATGCGTTGAATTAACTGAACAGACTTATGCGAACAGTGAGACAAATCCTTTGGGGAACTACCGGACCTTTCCAGTTCCTGTCATGGGGATACCTGGGAATTTTGATTTTCATGATGGGCGACGGGATTGAACAGGGGTGGTTGAGCCCTTACCTGGTCGACCGGGGATTGCGCATCCAGGAATCCGCCGCTTTATTTACGGTGTATGGAATTACCATTGGCCTTTCTTCCTGGCTTTCGGGGGTAATGGCCGAGACGTACGGCGTGAGGAGGGTGATGTTTTTAGGATTGATCATTTACTTATTGGGAACGATCGGATTTGTGGGTTTGGGGATGCCGGATCTGAACTATCCGGTCATGTTGTTGACTTATGCTTTTCGCGGACTGGGTTATCCGCTGTTTGCCTATTCGTTCCTGGTCTGGATCGCCTATCATACGCCCAGGGAGCAACTGGGAAAGGCCGTGGGTTGGTTTTGGTTCGTTTTTACCGGGGGTTTGAATGTGCTGGGGGCCTATTATTCCAGTTGGGCTATTGGCAGGATGGGGCATCTCAATACGTTATGGACTTCGGTGATATGGGCGTTGATCGGCGCGTTTTTCGCGTTGGTCATCAACAAGTTTACAAGGAAAGGCCATGCCGGGGAGGAGTCTGAAAAGAACGTTTTGACCGGGCAAAGGCAAAATCGGACTCGTTTGAGCCCTGCCGGGCGTGAAAACCGGCTGACGAAAGTGAAGGACCTGATAAAAGGCATTACCATCATGAAGAGCGAACCCAAGGTGCTGATCGGGGGGATTGTCAGGGTGATCAATACAACCGCCCAGTTTGCCTTTCCGGTCTTCCTGCCGATCTACATGCTTGAGCATGGTTTCAGCACAACCGAATGGCTGCAGATCTGGGGTACGATCTTCACAAGCAATATCGTGTTTAACCTCATTTTTGGCTACGTGGGCGATAGACTTGGGTGGCGCAACACCGTGATCTGGTTTGGAGGAGTTGGCTGCGGTATTGGTACGCTTTTATTTTATTACTCGCCCCTGGCATGGTCCGGGAACTTCTGGATCGTGATTTCAGCCGGAGTTTTCTGGGGGGCGATGCTTGCCGGTTATGTGCCCCTGTCGGCCCTGGTCCCTTCGCTTGTTCAGGAAGAAAAGGGAGCCGCCATGTCTGTTTTGAACCTGGGTGCGGGACTTGCGGTTTTTGCAGGTCCGGCCGTGGTGGGATTGTTTTATGGTTTGGTTGGCAGTGAAGGAGTCATCTGGATACTGGCAGGGTTATACTTCCTCAGCGCACTGATGACGAAATTTATTACCTTGCCTGATCCGGTATCGGTAAACGTAAGAGACTGATGATGCGATTGGATTTGAAAGAGGCGTTAAGCTCAGCCCGGGATACCCGGGCTTTGGAAGTTGGCCCGGATACCATCAGGGGGGTCCCTGCATTTTTCAGGGAGCAGTTTCCCCGGAAGAAGGCGATGGTCGTGTGCGATCTGACAACCTGGAAAGTGGCAGGAGAACGGATTTTTCAGGATATTCAGGCGAATGGGCTCGCCGGTACGGAACCGTTTGTCTTTCCTGAAAAGAGGCCCTACGCGGAATTCGTTAATGTGTTGGTGCTTGATGAAGCTTTGAAAGCGAATGATGCGATTCCGGTTGCGGTGGGGGCGGGCACGATCAATGACCTGACAAAATTGTCTTCATCCCGGAATAAAAGACCCTATCTGTGTATCGCGACGGCGGCCTCGATGGACGGGTATACGGCTTACGGGGCGTCGATCTCTTTTGAAGGGAACAAGCAGACCTTCTCCTGTCCGGCGCCGCAGGCGGTATTGGCCGACATCCGCATCATCAGTGAAGCGCCTGCGCCGATGACGGCATCCGGGTATGCCGACCTGTTCGCCAAAGTAACGGCGGGGGCTGACTGGATACTGGCAGACGCCCTGGGGATCGAGCCGATCGACCAACGCGCGTGGGCGATCGTTCAAAATGGGTTGAAGCGTGCGCTTGCTGACCCTAAAGGTGCCTGTGAAGGGAAAGAGGAAGCCATTATGCCGCTGGTGGACGGACTGATCCTGGGCGGCTTCGCCATGCAATGGCTGCAGTCAAGCCGGCCTGCATCCGGGGCAGAACATCAGTTCAGCCACCTGTGGAACATGGAGCATCACACGCATCAGGGAGAAATGCCCTCACACGGGTTTCAGGTCGGGGTGGCAACATTGGCTGTAACCAGGCTTTACGAAAAACTGCTTCAGTCGCCAATAGAACGGCTGGATGTTTCTTCTGCATGCAGCCAATGGCCTGAATGGGAAGAACAGGAAGCCACCATCAGGGAGATGTTTGGTCAAACGGATTTCCTCGAAACAGCCATCACCCAGTCGCGTGCCAAATACATCTCCCGTGACGGGCTGGCTGTTCAACTAAAAAGGCTTAAAGACAACTGGCAGGCGATCCGGAACAGGCTATCGGCCCAACTGGTACCTTCAGAGGAGGTCAGAAGGAAACTGATGCTGGTCGGAGCTCCGACAGACCCTCAGGAGATCG
>CAZANK010000157.1:0-6275 GCA_964486235.1 uncultured Prolixibacteraceae bacterium
TGTGACGTTACTTCCTCAGGATCACCATGGTGGCGCCGTAGCCGTATTCCTGAAAACTGGCATCCTGAAAGGTGTACTTTTTATACCTGGTACTTAGTTCGCGGCGTAATTCCTGTTTCAGCACGCCGTTACCCAATCCGTGGATAAAGACAATTTTCTTCACGGCCTGGTTACCAATAGCCGCTTCCATTTCCTCCCTGAATTTTTTCAACTGGTAGTCGAGCATCTCCTTGTTTGAGAGTCCCGCAGTACTGTCAACCAGTTCATGTATATGCAGATCCACTTCGACCAGTTCGGACGTTTCGTTTTTGGGTTGTCGCTGAACCGGACGGGCCGGTCCCTTGATCCTGATCACCTTCTTTACTTCCTGATCGGTCAGCTTTTCCAGGGCTTTTTCCAGTTCCGTTTCATTCAATCTGAACAGCATCGCCTTCTCCCTGAAAAAACCCGTCTCCGAAAAGCTGCCCGACTTGTAGAATTTCACCGGGTTCACGTTGATCGTTTTTGTCACCGGGCTCTCCAGCCGGCCGGACTTTTGTTTGTAGTAAAGGAGTTGAAAGCTGAATCCCGGCAAATGGGCAATCTCCGCCTGCGAAATACTCCCCAGCAGCAGTTTGGTATTGGGCTCAAGCTTACCGGCTTCGATGGTGTGGTACTCCGATTCCTTGAGATGGCTGTAATGGTACAGCACATAGAAGTTGCAGTCGTTGATCAGGTAAATCCGGGTTTGGCCTTCGAGCGGGTTATGACTGTTCTCCGGCACAAAAGCCAGGTAAAACTGAGGCTCATCATGGCCCTTGATAAACACCGGCGGCTCCTCTGCTGGCGTTTCCTGTCTCGGGATTACCTCCTGATTCACTTGTTTGACAAACTGCTCCACGGTCGGTTTCTCTCCCGGAATGGTCTCTCCCGAATCCAAAATAATCTCTGAAAGAAGAACAGGAATTTCAAACCCGTCTTCATTTTCCACATGAACCATGTTTTTGCCCACGATTTTCGTGACTACGCCGCCGCCCACATCGTTCAAAAATTTCACCCTGTCCCCTAATTTGTACATGACTTTTCCTATTTTCCTGCAAAAGTACAATTTTAACACAAGTAATGAGTACACTCTAAAAAGTTGCTAAATGTAAACTCAACACGAAGGCACAAAGAGATTTAAAATGACTCTTCGGTGTGGACTCAATAATTATTCTGTAATTTTGCCGCCTATGAAACCGGAAAATTTCGATCCATCTGTTTTTTGCCTGAGTACCCGGGCGCTTGACTATCATTTGCCAGATGAACGCATTGCAAAATATCCGTTACCGCGACGTGACCAGTCCAAGTTGCTGGTTTGGCGGGATGGGGTCATCACCGATTCCGTCTTCAGCTCGCTGGCCGGTTTTCTGCCGGACAAAAGCCTGCTGGTATTCAACAACACCAAAGTGATCCGCGCCCGGCTGATGTTCCGAAAGCCGACAGGGGCGCAGATCGAGGTTTTCTGTCTCGATCCGTCCGATCCGTCCGACTACCAGATCGCTTTTCAGCAAACGGAACACTGTACCTGGAACTGCATGGTGGGCAACCTAAAAAAGTGGAAAAATGAAATTCTGGAGAAAGATGTGCTGCTGAACGGCCGTACCATCCGGTTGCATGCCCGGAAAGGGCTTCAGCAGGATGCGACCGTGCAGGTCCGTTTTAGCTGGGACACTTCGGACGACTTTGCCTCGCTGATCGAAGCGGCCGGCATCCTTCCTATCCCACCCTACCTGCACCGCGAAACGGAGGCCGGCGACCTGGAACGGTACCAAACCATCTACTCCAAAATAGAGGGATCGGTGGCCGCCCCCACCGCAGGACTTCATTTCACGGAAGAGGTGTTTCAGAAACTGGGAGAGAAACAGATTGAACGCGAAGAAGTGACGCTTCATGTAGGCGCAGGGACGTTCCGCCCGGTCAAAGCAGACACGATTGTTGACCATGAGATGCACTCGGAACAGATTTTCATCACCCGGAAGCTGATTCACAAATTGCTCGCGAACCACGAAAAGCTGATCGCCGTGGGCACCACGTCAGTCCGGACGCTGGAAAGCCTTTACTGGCTGGGGGTAAAGCTACTGGAAGAGCCTTCATTGTCGCCCGAAAACCTTCATCTTGAACAATGGGCACCATACAGAGGCGTAACCGGCATCCCGAAAGAAAAAGCGCTGGAGGCCGTTCTGAAAAAAATGGGGCAACAGGATATGGACGAGGTCTCCGCGTCCACGCAGATCATCCTTGTTCCGGGCTATTCATTCAAACTGGTCGACGGCATGATGACGAACTTTCACCAGCCTCAAAGCACCTTGCTGCTGCTGATCGCCGCTTACCTCGGCGACGAATGGAAACACGTTTACGACCATGCCCTGAACAACAATTACCGTTTCCTCAGCTATGGCGACAGCAATCTGTATCTTACCTGTTAGGTCTGGGGTGAAACCCCTCCTCTATTCCCTGCTCCAGTAAAACCTTTTCAGAATAGACCCGTCGTTCACTTCCTTCGACAGCGATTCGATCACGTTCTTGGGCACGTCATACACGTCGAGCAAAATCAGTCCGTCGAGACAATGGTTGAATTTTGGATCCACATTAAACCCTACAATCTTCGCGTTCAGCCGGATGTATTTCTTCAGCAAGACCGGCAACCCCGTGTTCAGCGCATCCACATCGCCGATAAACTGGTCAAGCTTGTTGATATCGCTCATATTCTCCATGATCACGTTGATGTTCGGATCCTGACTTTTGAATTTGAAGGCATTCCGGGGAAGGATGAACCGGGCCATATTCCAGTCGAAGTGATGCGACATGATGAACTTGATGATCAACTCCTTCGATATCTTCGAGTAGTTATTGCTGATACTGACCGGGCCGATCAGATAGCGGTACTCGGGATTTTTCAGCAGAAAATACAGGATTCCCTTCCACAATAAAAACAAAGGCATCGGCTGGCGCTGGTATTCGCTGATCACGAACGACCGGCCCAACTCAAGCGCCTGCTCCAAAACAGGGTTAAAACTGTCTTTCATCCGAAACAGACTCTGCACATAAAAGCCGCCCGGGCCAAATTCATGCAGGATATCGGCACCCTTTCCGATACGGTAAGCCCCAACAATCCGCGTTGCTACTTCGTCCCAAATGAAAAGCTGGTGGTAATACAGATCAAACTCATCCAGATCAAGACTGCGGTTAGTCCCTTCGCCGACTTCCCTGAACGTGATCTCCCGTAAACGTCCTATTTCATTTAAAATACCAGGGATACTGTTCGACGGCGAACAATAAACCGTGAAATTCTTCAATTTGAACAACAAGCAGTCTTTCTCCAGATTTTTTATTTCTTCCAAAATCCTCTCCCCGGGTGTAGGGGGCGCCAGGGGTTCAGGCCTGGGCTGGCGGATCAGCGAATAATTGAAAAAACGCCGCACCTCGACGCGGCTGTTCAAACTATACGTCTTGGCCCTCAGAAATCGTCCAAACTGATAGATCTCCGAAAAACCTTCCTGATCCTTCACCGGGATGGCCGAGCCAATTCGTATTTTGACCGGTTTCTTCTTTTTATTCAGAAATTCGGAAGGCAGCCTGGCTGTCCGCAAATTGGGATGTATCTTTCCGATCAGGTGGAACAAACGGCTGTTTTTTCCGTTAAAATAAACCGGAACCACAGGCACACCTGCTTTCTTGACAAACTTTAATGCCGGGTACTGCCATTGCCGGTCCGTGATCTTGTTACTGGCATCGTAACTGGAAACCTCACCGGCCGGGAAAAGACCAAGTCCCCCACCCCTCTGAAGATGTTCCATGGCACTCTTAATCCCTCCCACACTCGATTTGATCTCCTTTCGGTCTTCAAAGGGATTCACGGCAAGGAAAAAATCACTGATCGGTTCCACGCGCTTCAACAGGAAATTCGCCATCACCTTGAAATCAGGGCGTACCTCGCTGATGACTTTGATCAGCAAAATGCCATCCAGACCGCCAAAAGGATGATTGGCAACCACCACGAACGGGCCTGATTTCGGGATCTTCTTCAACTCGCCGGGATCGACCTCGTAATGGATACCAAGAAGGCTGATCAGCGCATCAATGAACTCAATTCCTTGCTTATCAACGATCTGCCCATAAATCTTATTAAGCTTACTGAACCGAAGCACATACATCACAAACTTGGCAAGACTCTCTCCTCCCAAATAGGCCAGAAAAGGGCTGGTTCGAAGAATATCCTTTGGTTTTACTAGTTCCATGGCAGATTAAATTAAGTGCTAATGTATAAATCAAAGCGCAATCTACCTACAATGCCCCGCCAGATTTTTAGATAAAAGATTGAAGGCGCCCCTTTCATCCCCTCAAAAAAGACAAAAAAGTCTTTATAATTCAATAAATCCATGATACTTTTGCCCCATGAACGATAACACACGGATGGCGGATTTTCTTTATCAACAACGCCAAACAACGGATTGGCTGCCAACGACCTCGAAAGAGGTGAAAGAACGCGGGTGGGATGAGCTGGATGTGATCCTGTTCACCGGCGACGCATACATCGATCATCCTTCCTTTGGAGCTGCCGTGATCGGCCGGGTGCTGGAAGCGGAAGGGCTCCGGGTGGCCATTGTCCCCCAACCCAACTGGCAGGATGACCTTCGTGACTTTAAGAAGCTGGGGGTTCCGCGGTTGTTCTTCGCGGTGACCTCCGGGAATATGGACTCGATGGTCAATCATTATACCGCCAACAAACGAAAAAGGTCGGCCGACGCATACACCCCCGGCGGACAAACAGCGAAGAGACCTGACTACGCCCTCACGGTATACGGCAGGATCATCAAGGCGCTTTACCCGGATGTACCCCTCATTGCCGGAGGAATTGAAGCATCCCTGCGCCGGGTAACCCATTACGACTACTGGAGTGATGAGCTAAGACCGTCTGTCCTGACCGACTGCC
This sequence comes from uncultured Prolixibacteraceae bacterium, assembly GCA_964486235.1. Classification (GTDB taxonomy): domain Bacteria; phylum Bacteroidota; class Bacteroidia; order Bacteroidales; family Prolixibacteraceae; genus JBCFBK01. Next base: position 4,955 of record CAZANK010000157.1, read on the forward strand.
AGGCCGATCTGTTGTTTTACGGCATGAGCGAAAAATCGCTCATTGAATATGCCCGGCTGGTACAAAGGGGAGTTGATCCAAAGAGCCTGACCAACATCCCGCAAACGGCCTTCCTGACGGCGTTACACGGGGAGTATCCCACGCAAAAAAAATGGAATACGGTGGTGCTGCATTCGCATGACGAGTGCCTCCGGGATAAAAGAAAGTTTGCCGCGAACTTCATGCACATTGAAGAAGAATCCAACAAGGCAGAAGCCAACAAGATCGTTCAGCGCATCGGCGACCGGCAGGTGGTGGTCAATCCCCCCTGGCCTCCCCTTTCTGAAAAAGAGATCGACTGCTTTCACGATTATCCGTTTACCCGTTTGCCCCATCCCCGCTACCGCAATAAAGGAACGATACCGGCTTATGAAATGATCAGGCATTCCATCAATCTTCACCGGGGATGTTTCGGGGGCTGCACGTTCTGCACCATCTCCGCACATCAGGGAAAATTTATCGCCAGCCGTTCCCGGAAATCCATCTTAAAAGAAGTGGGGCAGGTTACGCGAATGCCCGATTTCAAAGGGTATATCTCCGATCTGGGAGGCCCTTCAGCCAACATGTACCAGATGAAAGGGATCCATGAAGGAATCTGCCTCAAATGCAAGCGACCTTCGTGTATTTTCCCTTCTGTTTGCAGGAATCTGAACACCGATCACCAACCGATGCTTGACTTGTACAGGGAAGTGCGGAAACACCCGAACGTGAAAAAAGCATTTATCGGCAGCGGTATCCGGTACGATCTGATCCTGAACAAAACAAATAACGAACAGGTCAATCAAACCAATATGGATTACCTGCGCGAAGTGATCCGGCATCATGTCTCCGGCCGGTTAAAAGTAGCGCCGGAACATACCTCCGACGCCGTTCTGAACGTGATGCGCAAACCTTCATTCACCCTGTTTCATAAACTGAACAAGGTCTTTCAGGAGATCAACCGGCAGGAGGGGCTAAACCAGCAGTTAGTGCCGTATTTTATCTCCAGTCATCCGGGTTGCCGGAATGAAGATATGGCTGATCTGGCCGCAGAAACGAAAAAACTGGATTTCAAGCTCGAGCAGGTGCAGGATTTTACACCCACACCCATGACACTGGCGACGGTCATTTTCTATTCCGGATTTCATCCCTACACCATGGAAAAAATCTTCACGGCAAAATCGAAAAAGGAAAAGCTGGGCCAGCGCAAATACTTCTTCTGGTATAAACGGGAATACCGGCAGCAAATCAAAGAAGAACTGATCAGGCTTAACCGCAAAGATCTGCTTGCCCAAATACTGGA
>CAZANK010000157.1:6375-7753 GCA_964486235.1 uncultured Prolixibacteraceae bacterium
TCCGAGATCTTGTCGCTGCCCACGATCACCCGGAGCTCGCGGCCTGCCTGAATGGCATAGGTCTTCAACACTCCCGGGTAGGAGAGCGCCAGGTCTTCAAGCGCCTTCAGCCGCTTGATATACGATTCGACGACCTCGCGGCGGGCACCGGGACGGGCCCCTGAAATCGCGTCGCAAACCTGCACGATCGGTGCAAGCAGGGTCTGCATTTCGACCTCGTCGTGGTGTGCGCCAATGGCATTGCAAATCTCCGGCCTTTCCTTGAATTTCTCCGCCAGTTTCATGCCCAGCACAGCATGTGGCAATTCCGGCTCATCGTCAGGCACCTTCCCAATATCGTGCAACAAACCGGCACGTTTGGCAAATTTGGGATTCAGTCCAAGCTCGGCAGCCATGATGGCACAGAGGTTCGCGACCTCGCGCGAATGCTGCAACAGGTTTTGCCCGTAGGATGAGCGGTACTTCATCTTACCGATCAGCCTGATCAGTTCGGGATGTAACCCGTGAATACCGAGGTCGATGGTGGTCCGCTTTCCTGTTTCAATAATTTCATCTTCTACCTGCTTCCTGACCTTGGCCACCACTTCTTCAATACGGGCCGGATGGATACGGCCGTCGATCACCAGTTGGTGCAGCGCCAAACGGGCCACTTCGCGACGCACAGGATCAAACCCGGAAAGAACGATTGCCTCGGGCGTATCATCGACAATGATCTCAATGCCGGTGGCAGCTTCAAGCGCCCGGATATTCCGGCCTTCACGACCAATGATCCGGCCTTTGATCTCATCGCTTTCAATGTGGAAGATCGTCACGGCATTCTCGACGGCAGTCTCCGTGGCAACCCGTTGGATCGTTTTGACGACAATTTTCTTGGCTTCCTTGTTGGCCGAAAGCTTGGCCTCATCGATAATCTCGTTGATATAGGACATCGCCTCAGTCTTCGCCTCATTTTTCAGGGATTCCACGAGCTGACTTTTTGCTTCCTCCGCCGATAATCCCGATATGGTTTCGAGCTGTTCAACCTGCTGCTTGTGCGCTTTTCCCAGTTCCTCCTCTTTTTGCTGAAGCAAATTCAACTGGGTGGTCAGGTTTTCACGAATCACGTCAACTTCCTTTTTCTCCGTCTCAAACTCCTTCACCTTCCGCTGGATTTCATCCCGGCGCTGATTCAAGGCTGTTTCCCTTTGATTCATCTTCGTCTCAAGGATGTGGATCTTGCTGCTTTTTTCGTTGATGTATTTCTCATGCTCTGCCTTCAACTGAAGAAACTTTTCCTTGGCCTGCAGAATTTTATCTTTCTTGATCACCTCTCCCTCGGCTTCCGCTTCGCTGATGATCTTCCTCTTCTTTCCCTGGATGGCCTTGTCCCACAAAAAGT
>CAZANK010000158.1:0-7743 GCA_964486235.1 uncultured Prolixibacteraceae bacterium
CGAAGACGCCAGATCTTCCATGTTCCCACAGATCAGGAACCGGCTGATGCTCCTGGCCTCAAAGCCTTTCTTTTTCAAGAAATCCGACAGGTTTCGTCCAATGAATCCATGAGATCCGGTAAGTGCGATCTTCATAAACTGAGTTGTTAAATGATTAATTTTAAATGGCTATTTGGTTTAATGATATTTATCCGCTGCATCGTTTTCATGACTCGTTACCCGCTAATACAATTATTTAAGTGAAAAGTTTTGCCTCCAAAGAAAAATCGATAGGATGAATTTTCGTTTTATTCATTAGTTTTGAATGAAATTTATACAAATGTCAGAAAAAAAAGGGCAAAAGATAACACGCGGGAAGACAGGGAAGAGCAGAAAATCAAACAAGGGGCGTCCTGTTTCAAGAAAGGTTTTTTTATTCTTTGTGAAAGCCGTGACCCTGTTAATGATCCTTTTTGCGCTGTTGTTTATCACCGTTTATTTTGGTTTTCTGGGTTATGTCCCCAGTACAGCACAACTGCATGAAATAAAAAATCCCCTGGCATCTGAGGTTTTTTCTGAGGAGGGAAAACTTTTGGGCCGTTATTATGTGGAAAACAGAAGTCATGTTACGTATGACGAGATTTCACCGAATGTGGTTCATGCCCTGGTTGCCACCGAAGATTCCCGGTTTTACCAGCACCGGGGCATCGATGAAATCGCGTTGCTTCGCGTTTTGATCAAAACCATTCTTTTCCAGGACCGCAGTGCGGGAGGAGGGAGTACCTTGAGCCAGCAGATTGCCAAAAATTTGTTTCCCCGCAATGACCTGTGGATCCTTGCAATGCCGGTCAACAAATTGCGTGAAGCGATTATTGCGTATCGCCTCGAAAAAATCTATTCCAAGGAAGAGATTCTGACACTATACCTGAACACCGTTCCGTTTGCAGAAAATGTTTTTGGCATTGAGGTCGCCGCGGAAAGGTTCTTTGATAAATCCCCGGGAGATTTAACGGTCGATGAGGCTGCTGTCCTTGTTGGCATGTTGAAGGCCAACAACCTTTATAACCCGCGTCTTAATCCCGAGTTGTCGAAAGAACGCAGGAATATCGTGATTCATCAAATGGTTAAAGAAGGCTACATATCGAGGGAGGAAGGAGAAGTATTTGAGTCAAAGCCTTTGGGGGTCCGCTACCGAAGAATCTCGTACAATGAGGGACCTGCACCTTATTTCCTTGAGTTAATCAAGCCCGAATTGCTGCGCTGGTGTTTGAACAACAAGAAGGAGAATGGCGATTCCTATAATCTATATACGGATGGCTTGAAGATTTCAACGACGATAAACTATGATTGTCAGAATTTTGCACAGGAAGCTGTCCGGGAACAAATGGCAAATCTCCAGAACGTGTTTGATGACCATTGGAAAAACGCGGACCCATGGGTCAATCAGCCGTCCATCCTGAACCGGGCGGTCAGACAGACTGAGCGGTATAAAAAGATGGCTGCCCGCGGAATGGGTGAAGCGGATATCCAGGAAGCGTTCCGGAGAAAGGTTGAGACGACGCTGTTTACGTGGGAAGGTGACCGGCACGTTGAAACGACACCCCTGGATTCTGTAAAGCACTACTTGAGGATGCTGAATGCCGGGTTTGTTGCTATTGAGCCGGTAACGGGTGCGTTGAAGGCGTGGGTGGGAGGAATAGACTTTCGGTTTTTTAAGTATGACCATGTCAATGCCTTGAGACAAGCGGGATCCACGTTTAAACCGTATGTTTACCTGGCTGCGTTGGAAAATGGCATCAGTCCGTACGATTATTTTGCCAATGAACGAAAAGTTTATCCCGACTATCAAAACTGGTCGCCGCGAAATTCACACGACGATTATCGCGGGTATTATTCTATGGAAGGTGCTTTAGCCCAGTCTGTGAATACAATTGCCGTGGAGGTGTTGATGCGCACCGGGATTGGGCGGACGATAAAAACGGTACAGGAGCTTGGAATTGAAAGGGAACTTCCGGTTTTTCCGTCACTTGCCTTAGGGGTCGCGTCAGTTAGTTTGAGGGAAATGGCGATTGCTTACAGTACCATCTTGAATGGCGGTGTCAGGGTTCAACCCTATTCCCTTGTATCGATCCGTAATAGCAAGGGCGAACTGCTGGCATCATTTGACAAGCCGGCTACCTGCCGCACCTCGATCAGCGAAGAGAGTTGCAGGGTATTGGTTCACATGCTTGAATCGGTTGTTAACAGCGGAACAGGCGGTGCGATCCGCTCCAGGTTCAATATCCCTGGCGATTTCGCCGGAAAAACCGGAACAACGCAAGACCAGTCAGACGGATGGTTTATCGGAATAACCCCCCATCTGGTTACCGGTTGTTGGGTTGGGGGAGAGGTTCCGGGAATCCATTTCCGCAGTATCACTTACGGGCAGGGTGCTTACATGGCTCTGCCCGTGGTGGGCAGGTTCTTCAGTAAGCTTTACCGGGAACCCCGCTATCAAAAGCTGCAATATGCAAGTTTTCAGGAACCTTCTTCTGCGGTACTGGCCGAATTGAGTATCCCTCCTTATCGGGAAATGCTGGAAAGGGAGCATATCGGAGAGATCATCAAGGGGATTTTCGGCAGAGCAGACAATCAGAGACAGGAAGAGTTAAAAATGAAGAGGAAAACAGCGCAGAAGAAAGAAAAGAAAAAGATATGGGACGTTTTCAAAGACCTGTTTGAAAAGAAAGAGTAACAGGCCATAGGAGCCGGCAGTGAAAGTCAGCGGCTTTTTTCCTGTGCCGGCGATGAAGATTGCTTTTTGTCAATTTGGGATTATCATTCAGAACAGGGATTTTTCTTGATTTTGTTTCAATATGATGGAATTCAGAAAGAAAATAGAACCTTTAATTAACCGGTTGATCCTTGAGAAGAAAATATACTGGATTAGCTTGCTGATTGGGGTGGTCAGTGGTACTGCCGCACTGATCCTCAAAAATCTTATTTACTTCACGGGAGACATCCTGGTGGGAAATTTGAAGATATCGAATGAAAGTTACCTGTTTTTTGCTTTTCCTGTGGTCGGCATCGTGATCACCGTGTTTATTGTAAGGCTGATCATCAAAGACGACCTGGGACATGGCGTCACCAAGGCGCTTGAAGCGATCAGCTTGAGAAAAGGTATCTTGAAGGCGCATCACATGATTTCCAGCATGATCACCAGTAGTTTTACCATTGGCTTTGGCGGATCGGTCGGCGCTGAGGCCCCGGTCGTCCTGACAGGATCGGCAATAGGGTCCAATCTGGCCCGTTTTTTCAAACTGGGCTACAGTGATACGATGCTGTTGCTCGGGTGTGGTGCCACCGGGGCGATTGCCGGAATCTTTCAGGCTCCCATCGCTGGTGTGGTCTTTACCCTGGAAGTTCTGATGCTTGACATGACCATGGCTTCAATGTTACCACTCATGATTTCTGCGATCTCCGCCGCAGTTCTTGCCTATTTTTTCATGGGTGATGCCGAGCTTTTTAGATTTCATCTGGTCCGGACTTTCGATTTACTAAATATTCCTTTCTATTTGTTATTGGGGATTTTTTTAGGGTTTGTGTCCCTTTATTTTATCCGGATGAGCCTCTACCTCGAAATCAAGTTCAGGCGGATCAGAAAACAGTATGTCCGGATTGGTACAGGAGGATTGGTACTGGGATTGCTTATTTTTCTCTTCCCTCCGCTCTGGGGAGAAGGGTATTCTTCGGTCAACAAAGTATTTAATGATCTGGGCCCTACACTTCTGAATAACTCTCTGTTTTTCAACCTGAAAGACAATCCTTGGTTTTTTATTGTGTTTTTGCTGTTGCTGATTATTTTTAAAGTGATTGCCATGACTGCTACCACGGCTTCGGGCGGAGTTGGCGGCGTGTTCGCGCCTTCCTTGTTTGTCGGCGCAGTCGGAGGCTATTTCTTCGCTTACTTTTCAAATTTTGTCTTCGGACTGAACCTCCCGCTCGAAAACTTCGCGCTGGCCGGAATGGCAGCAATGCTGGCAGGAGTGATGCACGCCCCGCTTATGGGAATTTTCCTGACTGCGGAAATAACCGGAGGTTATGAACTTTTTTTTCCACTGATCATCTCTGCGATTGCATCATACCTGACGATTGTTCAGTTTGAGCCTCACTCCATCTACGCCCGGCGTCTGGCCATGAAAGGCGAGCTGGTTACTCATCACAAAGACAAGGCTGTTCTCCATTTTATGGAAGTGGAGCATCTAATCGAGAAAGACTTTGCCGTGGTTTCACCTGATGCTACGCTTGGCGATTTGACCAAAGTCATTGCCGTATCCAGGCGAAACCTGTTCCCGGTGGTCGATCAGGATGGCATGTTGCGGGGAATGATCAAGATGGACGATATTCGTGAAATTCTTTTTGATCGTGATCTTTATGATCGGGTTTACGTCAGGGATTTGATGTATATGCCCGAATTTTATATTTCACCACGCGATACCATGCACACGGTTGCTGCCAAATTTGAGAGCAGCGGGCGTTTTAACCTGGCTGTCATCGATAATGGAAAGTATGTAGGCTTTATTTCACGGGCCCGCGTATTCTCAGATTATAGAGACACGATGCGTACGTTGAGTAATGAGTAATAAGTAGTGAGGAGGAAGCAGGATGCAGGAACGACCTTATTCCCGGAAGGTCTTCAGGAAAAACGAATAGATGCAGATAAAAAGAAAGGAAAAGACTGCATTGCTCATTGAAAAAGCGTGTGATCCCATCCATAGCAGCGGAACGACGAGCAATGTGAACTGAGCGCCGGTGTAAAGGAAATACCCGGACTTTTTCATGTTGCGCATGTTGAGTACCCCGACCAGTGAGAGGACGTACAGGGCACCATGGATCACAAAGTAAAAAGGAACAAGTTTTTGCGGTGTTTGAATGTTCGTCCACTTTTCGATGAGGGCCCTGAACAGATCAAAGAATATGGCTGCCAGAAAATACATGAATATGGCGATGCTGCTTCCCGTCATACTAAGAAAAATGACTGTCGATAAAAGCAAGGGTCGTTTTGCCCGTTCCATTCCAGATAATTTATTTTGGGTTAAAAATAAGAAAACACAGTTGAAAAAAAGAGCATATTGTTCATTTCTATTCTTTTTATGGAGGAACAAAAATCTTACCTTTGCGCTTTCATGGTGTCATTTCTGTTCGACGAGGGGCACAATGAAGGTGATCCTGCATAGAATTAATTTGAAAATAAACGCAAATGAAACGAGACCAACAGGTGTTTGATATTATTGCAAAGGAGCGTCAGCGCCAGATCAATGGGATTGAGTTGATTGCATCCGAGAACTTTGTCAGTGACCAGGTCATGGAAGCAATGGGTTCGGTGATGACCAACAAGTATGCCGAAGGCTATCCCGGGAAACGGTATTACGGAGGATGCCAGTTCGTTGATCAGACAGAACAGTTGGCGATTGACCGTTTGAAAGAGCTTTTCGGTGCGGCGTACGCCAATGTTCAGCCTCACTCAGGAGCACAGGCCAATGCAGCGGTGTTGAGTGTGATCCTGAATCCCGGCGATAAGTTCATGGGACTTGATCTGTCTCATGGCGGACATCTTTCGCATGGGTCACCGGTCAACTCCTCAGGCATTTTATACCAACCCGTTGCTTATCACGTGAAGGAGGAGACGGGTTTGGTCGATTATGATGAGATGGAAACCCTGGCGCACCGGCATCGTCCGAAACTGATCATCGGAGGGGCTTCGGCGTATTCCAGGGAATGGGACTACCGCCGGATGCGCCGGATCGCAGATGCCGTTGGCGCGGTGTTGATGATCGACATGGCCCATCCTGCCGGACTGATTGCTGGCGGCTTGCTGGACAATCCGGTAAAATTTGCTCACGTGGTCACCTCAACGACACACAAGACCCTGCGCGGCCCACGTGGCGGTATTATCCTGATCGGCGAAGACTTTGAGAATCCGTTTGGTTATAAGACGCCAAAGGGGGAAACGAAAATGATGTCTGCCGTTCTTGATTCATCCATTTTTCCGGGTCAGCAGGGCGGACCGCTGGAGCATATCATTGCAGCCAAGGCTGTTGCTTTTGGAGAGGCGCTTGATCCTTCTTACAAAATATACCAGGCCCGGGTGAAAAAGAATGCCGCCGTTATGGCTCAGGCTTTTGTGAATAAAGGTTATAAAGTTATTTCAGGAGGAACGGACAATCATAGTATGTTGATCGACCTGCGCACCAAGTTCCCGCATCTGACAGGGAAAGCAGCCGAGAATGCACTTGTAGCAGCCGATATTACCATTAACAAGAATATGGTGCCGTTCGACAGCCGTTCTCCGTTCACGACATCCGGCCTGCGGGTCGGTACCCCGGCGATAACCACGCGCGGACTGAAGGATGATCAAATGGAAGTGATCGTCAGTCTCATTGATGAGGTGTTGTGTGATCCGGAAGATGCGGGCGCGTTGAGTTCGGTGAAGAAAAAAGTGAATGCCCTGATGAAGGACCTGCCTTTATTTGCCTGGTAGGGAGAAAAGCAACGGGCATAGCGCATGGGGCCAAAAGTATTGCCCCATGCGCTATGCCCTACAGCGGGATATTTCCGTGTTTTCGCGGGAGGTTTGATTTCCGCTTGTCGTGGGTCATTTCCAGGGCCGCGATAATTTTCTTCCTTGTGTCGCGCGGGAAAATGATTTCATCAACATAACCCAGGGCCGCCGCCCGGTACGGATTAGCAAAAGCTTCGCGGTACTCTCCGACAGCTTTGACTTTTTCTTCGTCAGTCAATTTATTGCGGTACAGGATATTGATTGCTCCTTCGGGGCCCATGACTGCAATCTCAGCCGTCGGATAGGCATAGTTTATATCACCGCCAATGTGCTTACTGGACATCACGTCGTAAGCGCCACCATAAGCCTTCCGGGTAATGACGGTGATCTTCGGGACCGTCGCTTCCGCAAACGCGTAAAGTAATTTGGCGCCGTGCCTGATAATTCCGCCGAATTCCTGCTGTATCCCGGGCATGAATCCCGGAACGTCGACCAAGGTCACCAGGGGAATATTAAAAGCGTCGCAAAAGCGAACAAACCGGGCTGCTTTGGCCGAAGAGTTAATGTCGAGCACCCCGGCGAGATGAGCCGGCTGATTGGCGACTATGCCTGCTGAACGACCGCCAAACCCGGCAAATCCGATGATCATGTTCTGGGCATAGTGGGGTTGAACTTCCAGAAAATGCTCATCGTCGACAATCCGGTATAGAATATCTTTCATGTCGTAAGGCTTATTTGCATCGGCCGGAACAAGCTCGTCCAGTGACATATCCGTGCGATTTTCAGGATCGGTCGTTTCCTTTCTGACGGGGTCGGCCATGTTATTGGGCGGAATAAAACTGATCAGTTCGCGGACCATCATCAGCGTCTGTTCTTCATTTTCGCCGGTGAAATGGGCGACGCCGCTCCTGGTGCTGTGTGTGACAGCACCTCCCAGTTCTTCCTTACTGACATCCTCATGCGTCACTGTCCGGATCACATCGGGGCCGGTAACAAACATATGGCTGGTTTCATGGACCATGAAAATAAAATCGGTCAGAGCCGGGGAATAGACTGCGCCTCCGGCACAAGGGCCTAAAATGACACTAATCTGTGGAATGACGCCCGACGAAAGGACATTGTTGAAAAAAATGTCAGCGTAGCCCGCCAGGCTTTCCACGCCCTCCTGGATTCGCGCCCCCCCGGAGTCGTTCAACCCGATGAGGGGCTTTCCCATCCTGATG
>CAZANK010000159.1:0-7738 GCA_964486235.1 uncultured Prolixibacteraceae bacterium
TGTTGGGCTTCAGCAACAGAAAGGAAGGGGATGAACTCATCATCAGGGCGTGGAGAATAAAGGCTTCCTGTTCCACCACCTCAAAAAAGTCGTCATACCGGCCGGCCTTCATCCGTTGCACGAGTTTTTCCGCGTGGGCATTCGCCTGCCGCACGCGGGCATCCTGATAAGGATGGGCAGCCATCCGTTGATGGCCCGCAGAACTTGACGTCTTCTTTTCGGACGAATCGATCAACAAGACCGCGTCACACAGGGTATCAAAACGGGCGGAAAACTGATTCCCGAGCGCAACGGCATAATCATCGGAAGAACCGGGAATGACGGATGACTCTCCCCACCATGCAAAACCGGGATATACCGACCGGCAGGCGCTGCCGCTCCCCTTCCGGGCCAGTTGCGAAGCCTTTCGCAGCAAAGGGCTATCCCCCTCGCCTGTCAACTGCCGGTCGAGGTCGGCCAAACACAAGGCCAGGGCGCCAAAGGCAGAGGCCGACGACGCGATGCCGGCCGAATGCGGGAAGGTGTTGCTGCTTTCAACCCGGAACGTGTACGCCTCCATCCAGGGCATCTCCCCGACAAGGGTGTCAAGATACCGTTTCACCCTTCCTTCAAAAGGCGACGGGCGCCCCTCAAACCTGAAAATCAGTCTGCTGTCTTCCCGCGGCAGCAGCGTGACCCTGGTCCTGGTCCTGGCTTCCTTCAGACTGAAACTCAGGGAGGGGTTGCGCGGAAACTGCCCGTCCTTTTTTCCCCAGTACTTCACCAGCGCGAGGTTCGACGGACATTCCCAGCAAACCTGTATCGGATTGTTCATGACTCACAATTTACAATTTTTCATTTCTCCCATTTCCCCCGCAGCGGACGTTCCTCCTGGGTCCGCATGGCCCTGCGCCTGCTCTCCCCAACTGCTTCGCCGGTCTAAAACCAGCGCCTTCCAGGGAAACAAGTCCGTTATCCCCCTCTTGCCAAAATAGTCCCGGACGTCCCGCTCGTCAAGGTCAGTCGCCGCAAGACAGAAATCCCCGCCCCAGGCTCCCAGCGACTTCACTTCACCTTCAAAGTCGGGAAAGCGCTCCTGCTTCACCGGAGGCCGGCGCAAAAGGCCCGACACCAGTCTTTCATGCTCGCCGATCAGCTCCCGGAAACCGGCCCACGTCACCGCGTGGACAAACTCACCGGACAACTGATCCATTTCGCGGATCACGCATGCGGATGCCGGACTCTCGTTCAGGAAGCGGCCGACTTCCTCCCGTGTGTTCCTTTTTGAACCGGTGTAAAGGAAATAGAGATAATCCAGGAAGGGATAGCCAAGCGACACCGGTTCGGGCCGATGACCTTTCCTGTAAACGATCGGGCCATCTGCTGTTGCACAGGCAATGTCGAACCCTGACCCGTTAAAGATCATCTCGTTCAGCCGGAAGGGGTCCACCCCTGCCCAGCAGGCCAGGTTGGCGATGAGCGTGCTGCTGCTTCCAAAGCCCCACTGTTGATGAAACCCGAGGCGGGTACAGGCCTCCGGCGCCTTCCCGGGACGAAAGCCGGGGTTCAGCGTTATCGCCGCGCGAAAGGTCGCCTGAAGAACCGCGGCCTTTTCCGGATCATCGGTAGCAACAACGTCGAAGCCGGGCAAACTCAGATCACAGGAAAACCAAAGGCTTTCCTGTTCATAAGCCCTCCACCGGAGCAGTCCGTCGTGCCGTCCTTCCGTCACTTCCATCCGCTGCCCGCGCTGCAACGGCAGCGCGACCGCCCTGGCGCCGCAGAGAACAAGATACTCTCCGGTAAGCAGCAGCTTCCCGTGGGCATAGTATACTGGATTAAGGGTGTCCATATTCATTCAGGTAACGCTCAACTTCCGCAAAACTCACTTCCCGGTCCTGAAAATAAAGTCTGGCAGCCTGCTTTTGTTCCGCTGTCGCCCGCAAACCTGTCAAAATATTGCCCAGATGCATTTTCATGTGTCCTTTTTGAATGCCGGTCGTCACCAATGCGCGGACAGCCGACCAGTTCGATGCCAATCCTGCCACGGCCATATACTGCATCAATTCACGGGCCGAAGGGTTTTCCAGGATCTGCATAGCCAGCCTGGCCATCGGATGAAGGGTGGTCACCCCGCCCACGACGCCCACGGCCAGCGGCAGCTCCATGGAAAAGGTGAACTGTCCGCCGGCAATGCCCGCTTCGCTCAGTCCGGCATACTTCCCGCTCCGGGCAGCGAAGGCATGCCCTCCCGCCTCCAGGGCCCTGAAATCGTTACCGGTCGCCAATGCCAACGCATCGACCCCGTTGAAGACCCCCTTGTTGTGTGTCACGGCCCGCGACACATCCTTTCGCGCAATATGAACGGCCATCACAAACCGGTCGGCAAATTCCGCCGCCGGACAGGCATCGCCGGGCTCCGTCAGCGCGCTGACCGGACACGCCGCCCACACCCGGGCCCGGCTTCCGGGAACATCATTCGACAGGATGGCCATGATGATCCTGCAATCCTGTTCTTCGGATCGCCAGCCGGTCCGGGAAGACAAAAATCGCCGCAGGCCCTTCCCAAACTCCTCCAGGCAAGAGTTGATCAGGTTGGCCCCCATGGCGTCGCGGGTATCAAAAGCCACGTCGATCTGAAAATAATGAGGCAGTATATCCGGAAGATGTTTCAGGGTCACTGACAGGATGCCACCTCCCCGGCTCTCCATTTTTCGCGTCAACACCGACGCGTCGGCGAGCAGCCTTTTTTGGACTTCCGGAAATGACCGGGTCAGTTTTTCAGGCGCCCCGGTCCATAAAAAATGAAGCTGTCCTTTTTTTTCCATTCCGGTCACGTCTGCGCGGAAGCCTCCCCGCGACGCCCAGAAACCCGCGGCCTTTGCCATTGCCGCCACCACCGAACTTTCTTCAGTCACCAGCGGGAACACCCGCATCGTTCCGTTGACCAGAAAATTCGGCGCCACACAAAACGGAAGATGGAAATTGGAGATCTGGTTTTCACTTAACTCATTCAGAACCTGCTGTAACGACTCATCCTGCAGTTCAGAAGACGACAACAGTCCTGCCGCTGACGAATCCCATCCCAGTTGCTGCTCCAGCCAGCCGATCTTTTGGGCTTTGGTCAGTTTTGAAAACCCCGCTATGGCTTTACTGGCTTTCATAACCGGGATTGATCCTAAGGTAGGCTTGTGCCAGGCGATAGGCCTTGATCTCATTCTCCATAAACTGCTTCAGGGTCGCGTAGTCGCCGGCCGCGTACTTGAGCACCGCCGATGCCATCCCATAAACCGACGGCAATTTGCACCGCGAAACGAGGTAATACCCGTCGAGGTAATTTTTGACGCCACCCGAAATGATCACCTGCCCGCAGGCCGGAGGCGCTTCCAGGCTGTTCACGATCTTTACCATCTGCTCCGCGGTCTGTCCTACCCCCACGAATGGCCCGTAAAACGCCATGACCTGCGGGTGCTCGCGAAACAGTTCGAGCCTGGAGAAATTCGTCCCGCCAAAAGCTGCAAACTCGACGGCGCTCAAGGGGATATCAAGGAGGGCTTTCAGGCTTTCCGGGCCCATCCCCTGCCCCACTTCCTTCACGATCAGCGGGAGTTCCACCCTTGTCATCAACTCGCGGATGGTTTCCAGCGGCGGCTCTTCGATCAGGTCACCTTCGGGCTGAAACCATTCCTGCAGCGGATTCACATGAATGATGAGCCCATCGGCCCTCAACGCCCCAACCAGGTCGACCATCACCTGTTCATTCCGGTCTTTTAAAAGTCGCGCCACCTGGGCAATCCCAAGGTTAGCCCAGAAAGGACGGTCCGGCCCCAGTTCATCCCGCATATCAAAATCAGCCCAGTGGGTCTTGTCAAACAGGATCTTCCGGCACGATCCCAACCCCATCCCCAACTCAAATTCGCGACAAACCCTGGCGATATTCCGGTTCACGGTTCCAGACAGTCCTGTGCCGCCGGTCATGCTCGAAATCCAGATCGGCGCAGAAAAGCGCTTTCCCAAAAAGGAAAACGGCGGGGCGGCATTATCGGGGTGCGCTGCCAGCAACGGCTCGTAAATGAAACGCGGATCCTGCCGGGCGGGCGGGGTCTGCGAATCGAACGCCAGTTGAAGATGTTCAAACTTCCGGTCTTTGTTCATAAATCTTAAAAAACTGCTAAATGGTTAAACGGCTGAACGGTTACACTCCTGTCTTATTCCCTTCCCACCTTTTCACGACTCACTGCTTTCTTCACTCCTTTAACACGGAACGTGCGATGACCATCCGCAGCACCTCAGAAGTTCCCTCGCCAATCGACAGCAGGCGCTGGTCGCGGAAAAACTTCTCAATGGGGTACTCATCATTGCGGAAAAAGCCGGCACCTCCGAAAATCTGCAGGGCCTCAGACGCCACCTCGCCGGCAACCTGGGAGCAAAAGAGTTTGGCCATAGCCGACTCCTTTGCAAACGGCAGGTTTTGGTCCTTTAACCAGCAGGCGTGGTACAGGAAAGTCCTCGCGTGCCCGATCTTCATCGCCATATCGGCTAATTTAAAGGAAATCGTCTGAAATTCGGCGATCGCCTTGCCAAATTGTCTTCTTTTTTTCGCGAATGCCCGCGCCATCTCGTAGGCACCCTGCGCCAGTCCCAGTCCCATCGCCGCAATCGACAGCCTTCCCGAATCGATGGTCTTCAGCATGATCTTAATTCCCTGTCCCCGTTCGCCCAATTGGTCCCCGGACGGGATGAAGCAGTCTTTAAAATAGACCATGCCATTGTCAGCAGCCCTCCAAAGCAGCTTATTCTTCATGTATTCCCGGTGATATCCGGGTGTTCCTTTGGCGACCATGAATGCGGTGAACTCTTTCTTCCCGTCGGTACTCCTGCCGGTCTGAGCGACAAAGCTGATCCCCCGGGCAATTTCTGAGGCACCGTTGGTAATGTATTTTTTATGTCCGTTTACCAGCCACCCGCCTTTCTTCTCTTCGGCCACCGTTTCAACGCCCTGCGCGTCAGATCCGGCATTCTCCTCGGTCAGGCCAAATGCCCAAAGGTTTTGGGCGGTACAAAGCGGGGGCAGGTATCTTTCTTTTTGCTCTTCCGTGCCAAATTCAAGAATAGGCCCCACCCCAAGTGAGTTGTGCGCAGCCAGCGTGGCGGCCACTGAACTGTCCACACGGGCCAGCTCCTCAACCGCGATCAGAAAAGAAAGATAGTCACTGCCCTGTCCCCCGTAAGCAACAGGAGCCTGCATGCCAAAAAGATTCAGGTGGCCCATGCTCCTGATCAAGTCGACGGGAAAATCTTCAAGGGCTTCAAACCTGCCAATCACCGGTTTGATCTTCTCTTCTGCAAAAGCCCTGACCCTGGCCCTCACGTTGTGATGTACTTGCGTCAATAATGCATTCATAACTGTCTTTCAGAATTCAAGATCCACTACTATTTCCTTGTCATGTACCATCTTTCCCTTTGAAACATAAACGGCCTTCACGGTCGCTTCTGCCGGACACTGAATGGTGAATTCCATTTTCATCGACTCAATCACCACCAGGTTTTGTCCCTTTTGCAAATGCTGTCCCGGTTCAACCAACACCTCAACGACCTTCCCGAACAAGCCGGACACAATGGCTGAGGGGTAATTTCCCGACCGGGAGCCTCCCTGCTTTTTGCCTGCAGTCCGGCCCGGCGCATCCTTTTTTATCCGGAATGCGTGCGCCTCATGCTGAACCACCGTGTCCTCCTGATCGTCAAACACCATCACCTCGTAAAAGTGGCCATCCAGCACGAAACTGATCTTCGTCCCGTCAACACGCACCTCCGAGAGTTCCGACCGGTGATCTCCAAATTTCAACCCGTACTTCGTATTCCTTTTCAAAACGGAGAATGGGTACGTGCGATGATCCAGTTCAACCTGCAACGTGGTTTGGATTCGCCAGTAACCGGCATGAAACCACGTCCCCTTTTGCGGCGAAGGCCGGTAGTAACGGTGTACCAGGTATGCTGCAAGTGCCATTTTTGCAGGAATCTGGGTCCGTTCACGCGCCGACAAACGCAGCAACTGACTCCAATGCTCTTCTAAAAAACAGGTAGTCACCTGATTTGTTCGGAAAGTTTCAGAGCGGATCGTCTGAAGCAGGAACAACTGATTGGTTTTCAATCCGCCAATCAACAGCCCCGCCAATCCCGCAACCATCTTTTTGATCGTCTGTTCCCGGGAATGGTCATGAACGATCACCTTTCCCAGCAGCGAATCGTAGGCAGGCGGCAGGACCATCTTTTCCGTGATAAAGCTATCCCAGCGGACGTTCTCCGGAACATGGACCGCCTGAATGGTGCCACCCGAAGGTTTGAATCCGTCTTCCGGATCCTCCGCGCAGATGCGTACTTCGAGCGCGTGTCCGTGTCGTCTGATTTCCTCCTGCGTCAACGGGAGTTCCGATCCGCCGGCGATGAGGAGCTGCCAGGCCACCAGGTCCAGTCCGGTGATGCACTCGGTCACCGCGTGTTCCACCTGGAGGCGGGTGTTCATCTCCAAAAAATAGCAATTTCCCTGCGGGTCCGTTAAAAACTCCACCGTCCCCGCGCCGCGATAATCCACAGCCTTCGCGATCCGCAAGGCATAATCGTACAGGCGATCTTTCAGGGCATCGGAAACCGACGTCGCGGGCGCCTCTTCGATCAGCTTTTGGTATCGCCGTTGAATGCTGCATTCCCTCTCAAACAGATGAACAGCGCCTCCTTGTCCGTCGCCCATGATCTGAATCTCGATATGTCGGGCCCCGGGAATCTGTTTTTCAACAAACAGCGTTTCATCCCCGAAATACGTGGCGGCCTGGCGCCGGGCCTTCTCCAGTGCGGCCGGCAAATCACCGGGCTGTTGAACAACCTGCATCCCTTTGCCCCCTCCCCCGGCGGAGGCTTTCACCAAAACCGGAAAATCCGGAAGTCCGTCTCCGTGCAGAAGCTCTTCCATCGTCCCGTGCTTCGCGGGAATTACCGGAACACCGAGGTTCTTTGCATACGCAACGGCTTTTGTTTTTTCGCCCATCCGTCCGATTTGCTCAGGGGTGGCACCGACAAATACCAGTCCCGCCTGTTCCACCCTGGCGGCAAAGCCGGCATTTTCCGACAAAAACCCGTAGCCCGGATGAATGGCGTCGGCTCCTGCCCGGAGGGCCAGGTCAAGTATCCGTTCCTGATGGAGATATGTTTCGTGAAGGTGTGTCCCGGTTAAAAGAAAGGCTTCGTCGGCCAGCAGAACATGCTGTGAATCCTGATCATCCGGTGCATAAAGCGCCACCGTCCTGATGCCCATTTTTTTTGCGGACCTGATCACCCGGACAGCAATCTCGCCCCGGTTGGCAATTAACAGTTTTTGAAACATGCTGTCCTATTTTTGAGAGGTCCGGTCCGGATTCCTTTTCTCCAGGAATGCCCGGAGTCCTTCCTGCCCTTCTTCAGACCGGATCAGTTTAGCAAGTACCGACGCGGTGTATGGACCGCTGTGCAGGCCAACCTCTCCCGAATCCACCTGCAGGATCAGTTGCTTGCAGGCCTTCAGGGCATTCGGGGAAACCAACCCCAGTTCACCAATCAGCTTGTCTGCCACCTCCATCCTCCCGTCGCGGGCTGCGATAAAATCGACCAGCCCGATCAGATGCGCCTCGCCGGCTAGAAACCGCGCCCCGGAAAACATCAGTTTCCTCATGTCGCGGATGGTCACCCTTTTGGCAACAAACGGCATGATGGTCGCGGGAATGATCCC
>CAZANK010000160.1:0-7733 GCA_964486235.1 uncultured Prolixibacteraceae bacterium
ACAATGTCAGGTTTACCATGTCAGCGCCTAATGTCGTATCGGCAGGACAGCAATTCAGGCTCTCGTTTACACTCAATGAGGCCGGAAGTGACCTTCAATTGCCCGACTTGTCGAATTTCGACGTGCTGATGGGGCCATCCACCTCGCAAAGCTCGAGCGTTCAGATCGTCAACGGAAAAACAACCCAGGAATTTTCGTTCTCCTATATTTACATTCTTCGGGCAAAAGAAGAAGGCACGTTCACCATTTCGCCGGCAACCATCAAGGTTGACGGGAAAACCTATCAGTCAAACGAACTGACCATCCAGGTGGTCAAGGGTCAGGTTCCGCCGCAGGGTTCCTCTTCCCCCCGGCAACAACAGCAGGAACAACCGTCCAGCGCCACCGAGTTAAGCAAGGATGATCTCTTTGTCAGGATTGAACTTAACAAGCATCAGGCCTACAAGGGCGAACAGGTGATCGCGACAGTAAGAATCTATGTATCACAAAATGTCCCGGCGCTGACCGGCTTCGAAGATGTTAAACTCCCGTCGTTCGAAGGTTTTTGGACCCAGGACATCGAAATCCCGGGTCAAATCAGCTTCTCACGCGAAGTTCACAACAACAAGATTTATCAGGTTGGCGTGCTGAAAAAGACCCTTCTTTTTCCGCAGCAGACCGGAAGGATCAGGATCGAACCTTTTGAGATCACCACCCAGCTCAGGCAGCAAATCAGGCGGCAACGCAGCTTTTTCGACGACTTTTTCGATAATTACACGACTGTTACTGCCCGGATTATCAGCGACCCGGTCACCGTCCAGGTAAACGATCTCCCGGCTCCGCCCGAAGGGTTTTACGGTGGGGTGGGAACCATCAACTTCTCGGCCAGGCCCGATAAAACCGAAACGAAAGCCAACGAGGCCATCACCTTAAAGATCATGGTGAACGGGAGCGGAAACCTGCGGCTCATTGAAGCGCCCAAGGTGGAGTTCCCGGCCGACTTTGAAGTCTATGATCCAAAAACCACCGATCAGCTTCAGGTCACCGCCAACGGCATGTCGGGGACCAAAACATTTGAATACCTGATCATCCCCAGACATGCCGGTGATTTTACCATCCCGGCTGTAAAATTTGCATCCTTCAATCCTTCGACCGGACAATACTCGGTTCAACGTTCAACGGAGTATCCCATTCGTGTCGAAAAGGGCGATGACAGCCAGACCACGACCGTCACAAGCGCCTATTCAAAAGAAAATGTCCGCTATATCGGAAAAGACATCCGGTATATCAAACAAAATCAATACAAGCTAAAACCGATGGACAGCCTGTTTTTTGGGAGTTCACGCTTCCGGGTGCTGAATGGCGGTGCTTTAGTGGTCTTCCTGCTGGTGGCGTTCATCTATCGAAAAAAACTGCGTGAGAATGCCAACCTCCAGTTGATGCGTACGAAACGGGCCAATAAAGTCGCCCGAAAACGACTGAAGGAAGCGCGCAGTTACATGAAACAAAATAAGGCGGAAGCATTCTATGAATCCGTCTTAAGGGCTTACTGGGGGTATTTAAGCGACAAGCTGAACATTCCGGTTGCCGACCTTGGCCGGGAAAGGGCCACTGACACCTTAACCCAAAGAGGCGTGGGACAAGAGGTCGTGACAAGCTTTATCAATCTTGTAGAGACCTGTGAGTTCGCACGATATGCGCCCAGTTCGGCAGGTGGGACCCTGGAAGGGTTATACCGTGACGCGGCGACGCTAATGGGAAAACTGGAAAAGCAAATCCGTTAAAACATGCAGCGAGATTCCTTTTCCGGTCTTACAACTTACGACTTACGACTTCTTAAAATGACACCGATGAAAACACTGATCTTAACGATAGTTATCCTGACGGCCGCGGTCCCGGCCTATCCGCAGGATTCCCTGCTTGTAAAGGCCAATCAGCATTATACGGACGGCGAATACGAACAGGCCATCGAACGCTATCTGCAAATACTGAGCAACCGGCTGGAATCGGCCGAAGTGTACTATAACCTGGGAAATGCATATTATAAAACGGGACAGTTCACCAAATCGATCATCAACTACGAACGGGCAAGACTCCTTGCGCCAAATGACGAAGACATCCGGTTCAATCTGGAAATCGCCAACCAGCATGTGGTCGACGCCATTGAACCCCTGCCCCAGGTGTTCTTTATCCGATGGTGGAAGAATCTCACCAACAAGTTTTCGTCCGACGGATGGGCAAAAATCAGTGTCGCTGCGTTTATCCTGACGCTGATCCTTGCCGGTCTTTTCTTTTTTGCCAATTCACCGGGACTGAAGCGAACATCATTCTGGATTGGCATCATCATGATCGCGGTCGCCGGGTTAAGTTATCACTTTGCCTCCGGACAGGAAAAACGGATGTCCGGGCATCGTTTTGCCATCATCACACAACCCAGTGTGACCGTGAAAAGCGCTCCCTCGGAAGGAGGAACAAACCTGTTCCTGATTCATGAAGGCTTAAAGGTAGAAATCAGGGACAGCCTGGGAACCTGGAAAGAGATCCGCCTCGCCGACGGGAACCAGGGTTGGTTGCCCGCGAGCAGCATCGAAAAGATTTAAGAGATGCCGGCAACAGCCGGCATTTTTACGGCACAGCCACAACTATTTTAGAAACGGGTTGTTGTATAACTCATAAATTACGAATTATGGCCTATCATTTACTCAAAGGTAAAAAGGGAATTATTTTTGGCGCCCTGAATGCCGATTCTATCGCCTGGAAAGTTGCCGAGCGAGCGTACGGGGAAGGCGCCGTCTTCACGTTGACAAATACTTCCGTAGCCTTACGGATGGGCGATACGGCAACACTGGCCGAAAAGTGCCACGCCAGTCTCATCGAGGCAGATGCCACCAATGTCAGCGATCTGGAAAACCTGATCCGCAAATCCATGGAAATTTTGGGCGGAAAAATCGATTTTATCCTCCACTCGATCGGGATGTCACCCAATGTTCGTAAAGACCGTCATTACAGTGATCTGGACTATCAATACCTGGAAAAAACGCTCGACATTTCGGCGGTGTCATTTCATAAAGTCCTGCAAACCGCGCGGAAACTCGACGCGATAAACGAGTGGGGTTCGGTTGTCGCCCTGAGCTATGTGGCCGCGCAGCGCACTTTCTATGGATACAATGACATGGCCGACGCCAAGGCCCTGCTGGAATCAATTGCCCGTAGCTTCGGTTACATTTACGGCCGTGAACGCAACGTCAGGATCAATACCATCTCGCAGTCACCCACCGTCACCACCGCCGGCAACGGTGTGAAGGGAATGGACAGGCTGCTTGACTTCGCCGACCGGATGTCACCCCTCGGAAATGCCACCGCGGATGAATGTGCCGGATACTGCATTACACTGTTTTCAGACCTGACCAGGAAGGTGACGATGCAAAACCTTTATCACGACGGAGGCTTCTCGTCAATGGGAATGAGCGTGCGTGCCTTTGCCTTGCAGCAGTACGAAAAGGGGTTGGACTGTGACTGCGGTCCTGCCGGACCGGAACACCGGTATGATTAACCCCGCCGAAACCGGTTCAAAGGCCCGTTCCGCGGGCCTTCAGGTTTTCATCCGAGAACTGCTTCCCCACGCGTAACGCCTTCAGGTTCATCGACACCATCGCTTCCCCTTTGCGCGCGAACGTGGAGCGAATGCCTTCCTCCAGCTTTGAGAATTCAATACGGATAAAAGGGGCAGCCGCGCCCAGCATCACCATATTTGAGGTCCTCACGTTCCCGATCTCCCGGGCAATCTGATCGGCATCAATCACAACAAATCGCGGAAGACGTCCAATCGCATCCAAAATCCTTTCAATTTCCGGATAATCCGGGATATTGACAAACGGGTTCGTATTCGTAACCAGATACCCCTTCTCCGATAGAAACGGCAGGTAACGTAATGACTCCATCGGCTCGACCGACAAAATAAGATCGGCGCTGCCAAGAGGAATTAAATCCGACGCAATTGGCTGATCCGAGATGCGCAAATGACTGACGACGGCCCCACCACGCTGGCTCATGCCGTGTGTCTCAGCCTGTTTAAGATGCAGGTCTTCGAGAAGAACAGCTTCCCCCAAAGCCGTGGCGATGGACAAAATCCCTTGTCCGCCTACACCTGCCAATATCATATCTGTTTTCATCTGTTTATTGTTTCAATTAAACCAAGCACAATTTTCGTACTAAGCTTATTATCTACTAATTAGAACATCAACGTATGGAACTCGCCAAAATAATCATTCACTTATGTGAGAGGTAAGGCTCTCATGGCTCGTTTCATTTTCACAATTCGCTGGTTCCAGTTTAAAGTTCAATGTTCATAGTTACACGGCATAGCGGAGACCGGAGACCGGAGACAGGAAGGGGGTTGCAGGATTGCAGGGTCAGAAGTACTTTGCTTTTATTCACCTTTCTACCTTTTTCACTTGCGGCCCACAGCTTCGTTCTATGCTTCCCGGCTTCTCCGGCGGCGCATGGCGCGCTGAAGGCATTCCCTGCGGGGAATGATCACCGAAACATCCTGATATTCCAGCTCCTCGCGGAAAATCCGGACCATTTCTTCATGGTTCTTCTTTAACGGGACCACCACCCGGATATGCGCCGGATCAACACCCAATCCCCGGCAGATATCCTCAATCTTCCCTTCTGCCGAAGAATCCTGTCCCCCGGTCATCGATACCGACTCGTTGTCGGAGATGACCACGGTGATCGGTGCATGTTCATTGACGGCATCCAGTAACGCAGTCATTCCCGAATGGGCAAAGGTTGAATCGCCAATCACGGCCACAGACGGGGAAAGTCCGGCATCAGATGCCCCTTTTGCCATGGTGATGGAAGCTCCCATATCGACACAGGAGTTGATCGTTTCGTACGGCGGAAGCGCTCCCAGGGTATAGCAGCCGATGTCGGAAAAAACACGCCCTTTGCCGTAAGGCGCCAGCGCCTCATTCATGGCCTGATATGCATCAATATGCCCGCATCCCTGGCACATGGCCGGCGGACGGCCGGCAACCAGGTCAGGAACCTTCATGACCGAAGGAACCTCCTTCCCGAGCGCCTTCATCACGTGGTCCGGATTCAGCTCTCCCGAACGCGGAAGCGCCCCGTCCAACCTTCCCCGGATCCGGGTGCCACGGTCGAAAAACCCTTTCAATTGTTCTTCCACCAAGGGGTATCCTTCCTCCAGCACCAGTATTTCCCGGCATTCGTCATGCATCCGGTTGAGCAACTTTTCCGGCAGCGGGTACTGCGATAACCGGATCACCGGGTAAGGGCAGACCGACCCACTGAAACACTCCAGGAGGTAATTCACAGCGATGCCACAGCACACGATTCCAAGGCTCTTGTCCGTTCCCTCCAGGTAACGGTTGTACCCTGACGCACCGGAAAGCCCTCTCAGAAGTTCTTGCTTGTCAAGTAGTTCCTGGTAACGACGGCGGGCAATGGCGGGAAGCAGGATAAACTGCTTCATATCCTTTGGCAATCTCAACGCATTCTCGGGTTTTACTCCCTTTCTGATTACCCCCGAACGCGAGTGGGCCAGGCGGGTCGTAATCCTCAACATGACCGGCAATCCGGTTTGCTCCGACAACGCAAATCCGTCATAAGCCATGTCATAAGCTTCCTGCTGATTCGAAGGCTCCAGTACCGGGATCATGGCAAAACCTGCATAATACCGGGAATCCTGTTCGTTTTGTGACGAATGCATGGACGGATCGTCCGCCACGGCCAGAACGATGCCCCCTTGCACGCCCGTGATCGCCGAATTCATGAAGGCATCGGCCGCCACATTGAGTCCTACGTGCTTCATACAGACCATCGAACGTTTCCCGGCGTAACTCATCCCTAAGGCAGCCTCATAGGCCGTCTTCTCGTTTGCCGACCATTTCCGGTGAATAGCCCGTTCTTTGGCCAGTGCATTTTCCTGGATGTATTCCGTGATTTCGGTAGACGGGGTTCCGGGGTAAGCGTAGACACCCGACAAGCCTCCATCCAGTGCCCCTTGTCCAATCGCTTCAACCCCCAACAACAAATGCTTTTGCATAGATCGACTTTTGCTTTTTTGAGAACGCAAAATTAATGATCTATGCCGTTAGAAACAAATTAAATTAGTCGTAAGTAAAAAGTCGTAAATCGTAAATAAAAAGTAAAAAGCACGAAGTCGTGAGTTGTGCGTAAAAAACCGTCGGTAGAAATACGAGTCGCAGGCAGGGAGTTATGCGTCAGAACACGAAAGGAAGTCCCGTGCGGCCTGCACGGCCCGTTCAAAAATAAGTTCCTCGGCCTGCTTAACGGCGGTTTCCAGCGTAACAGTGCCGGTCATCAGTGAATACGCCCGGTCAAAAAGAAGGCCGGCATCAGGGACGATGCTCCCTCCGATCGCGTAGACCGGAATATCCCGCTGCTTCGCCCGTCTAAAGACCGCATAAGGCGCCTTGTCGGCCAGGGTCTGCCTGTCGACTTTTCCCTCTCCCGTAATCACAAGGTTTGCCCGTTCGAGGAGCCTGTCAAAACCAATGGTGTCAAGAACAAAATCGGCCCCGGGAACAATCTCCGCACCCAAAAAACCAACCAGCGCCAGATTCACGCCTCCGGCTGCCCCCATTCCTTTCTGTCCGGACAGGTCGGTCCCTTTTTTCTTCCGGATGAGACCGGCAAAATACGTCAGGTTCTGCTCCAGCAGCGGCAACATGTCCACGGTCGCCCCCTTCTGCCTTCCAAAAACCTGAACGGCTCCGTTCTTACCCGGCAGCGGGTTGTCCACGTCACAGATGACCCGGATTTCCGTTCCCTTCAGTGCCGAAAGCGACGAATCATCCCAGGCGGCAATGTATCCGACATTCTCTCCCGAAGCGGCCAACGGCTTTCCCTGCCGGTCATAAAAAATAACACCCAGGCCTTCCAGCAGCCCCATTCCACCGTCAATCGTCGCGCTGCCCCCCACCCCGAGCAGAATTTTGGTTGCTCCCTGCAAAACGGCATCCCGGATCATCTCGCCCGTTCCGGTGCTCGCTGCCCGAAGCGGGTTCAGGTCGCCGGCCGCCAGCAGCTTCATTCCCGACGCGTCGGCCATTTCCATCACGGCCATCTCCTCTCCCACACGGTATTTCACGGGGATTGTCCTCCCCAGCGGATCGCGAACCCCGGCAACCTGTTCTTTTAGCTTCAAGGCCCTGCCCAGCACCTCGGCAGTCAGGTCACCCCCGTCTGCCACCGGGGACTGAATCACCTCAAACCGTTCAGAAACGGAAAGAAAAGCCTTCGCGATGATCGCCGCAAAACGGAACGCGTCCACGCTGCCCTTCATACTGTTCGGCGCCGCAATCACCCGGTAGTTACTGGTCAGCCCTTGATACATGCCAAACTCCTTTAATATGTTGTAATTTCTTGATCAGGAAATCCAGGTGTTCCAGGTTATTGACAAAGACGCGCAGGGTACCTTCGAACTCCCCATTGGCCGAGTCAATAGTCATAGACCGCATCTGCGCGCTGATGTCTTTCGCGATCACGTGCGAGATTTGTCCCACGATACCAACTTCGTCCGTGCCCGTCATTTTGATGATGGCCTGGAAGGAAGTCCGCTTGCCCGAGTCACGCCACCTGGCCGGAATAATCCGGTAGGGATAACGTTCGGTCATCTGCCGGGCATTCGGACAGGTACTCCGGTGAACCTTAATGCCTTCGCGGATGGTCACGAAACCAAAGATATCGTCGCCAAAAATCGG
>CAZANK010000161.1:0-7726 GCA_964486235.1 uncultured Prolixibacteraceae bacterium
CACCTTTCTGAAGCTTAAACGCCTTCTTTTGGGATCCACGTTAATTTCAATATAATCCAGCGCTAAAGTCAGGAGCCAGGCAATCAGGATATAAATCACCGCGGCCATGATGAGCGGGAAGAACGCATCAAAGGTCCTGCTCCGGATAATGTCGCTGGCTTTGGTCAGATCTTCCACCGCGATATAGCCTACTACCGACGTCATTTTAACCAGTGAGATGAATTCGCCTTTGTAGACCGGCAACACCCTTCGCAACGCCTGGGGCATGATGATATGGATGAAAGTCTGAATTTTGGTGAACCCTGAAGCAATACCTGCCTCTGTTTGCCCTTTGTCGATACTTTCGATGGACGTACGGAACATTTCAGAAACGTAAGCCCCGAAATTGATCCCGAAAGCGATGATAGCAACCAGCACCGGATTAATGTTGACCGATGCGAAAACGACATAATAGATGATCATCAACAGCACCAGTACCGGCGTACCCCTGATCAATGCAATATAAAAGGATGCAAACGACCTCAGCGGTTTGCTTTTTGACATCCGCATCATGCAGATCAATCCGCCAATCAGCGTTCCCACCAGCGAAGCAAAGATGGAGATGACGATGGTGATCCAGAGTCCTCTTAAGATCATCAGGTACCTGTTCTCCCGGATCATGTTATTGTAAAAGCTGTTACCCAATTTGACCAGGAACGATTCCCGGGGCGCTTCAACCACCTCTCGTTCAAAGCCGGCAAGGTTGCTTTTCGGTGCAACCACCGCGGTGCGGAACATCGCGTATTCGTCCGAAAAGTTGACTTGTTCCGCCCGTTCCGGACTGATACAAATGCCGTCGGCAATCATATCCACCTTGCCCGAAGCAAGCGCGGCCACCAACGCCGGGAATTCAATATTGATAAATTTGAGTTCATACTTGCGCCGTTCGGCAAATGTGCGGATCATCTCAATGTCGAAACCGACATATTGGTCGTTGATCACGGCCACGTAAGGGAGATCTTCGACCGATACGCCCACGGTCAGCTTCTTGTTTGAACGGATTTCCCGGAACGGCGGCATAACCGTTTTATCCGCATCGTTGACAAACCACCGGTCGGCCATTTTCTGCCAGGTCCCGTCTTGTTTGATCGCTTTCAAAAATTCGTTAAACTCGCTTAACAGCCCTGGGTTTCCTTTATTAAACCCCACTCCCAGCGGCATATTAAACGCGTCGTCAGACAACATGCCCAGATCAGGATTACGTTTGAGTATCAATCCGGCAGTGATCAGGTCGAACATAGCCACATCAACCTTGTTGTTTTTCAGGGAAGTCGTCATGTCGGCCGTGCTTGCGAACCGGAATACCTGCGCGCCGGGATAGCGATCGGCCAGGAACGCGTCATGCACGGTGCCGGTGTAGATCCCGACGCGTTTATCGGCAATATCATCCAAAACGGTAAGCTTCCCGGGTCGGGCCTTCCCTTTTTTATGGCCGATCATGCTTGCTCCCGCGGCGAAGTAAGGGTCGGAAAAATCGATCTGTTTCTGACGTTCTTCGGTGATCATCATCGACGCGGTAATGATGTCGATTTTTCCGGCGACAAGCGAGGGCAGGAGGCTTCCGAAAGGAATATCGATAAAGACGACATTTCGTCCAAGGCCGGCGGCAAACCGCGTGGCAAGTTCCACGTCGAAACCTTTCCATTGATTCCCGACTTTCACTTCAAAGGGAAGACCAAGATCGCCGACAATCCCGACATTCAGCGTTCCACTTGGGTTTTCTGAGGGTATTTCCGGCATTTCCGCGTCGAGCTGGTTCATCCAACGGTCTACCATCGCCTCGTGGGTGCCGTCAGCTTTCAGGCCGTTCAAAAACGCACTAAAGAGGGAGCGTAATTCCGTACTTTTTTTATTGAACCCCGCGGCAATGCTGGTGGTGAACAAATGATCTTTCAGGACGACAAAATCAGGATTCTTGCTGAAGATTTCCCTGATCGAAGTTTGATCCACGAAGGCGCCGTCCACCTTATCCGACTGGAGGGCAAGCAACATATCGGGCAAGGTATTGAACGGATAAATGGCCGCACCGGGGTAGTTTTTCTGCGCATACGCGTCATGGATGGAGCCCATTAACACGCCTAATTTTTGTCTGGCGGCTAATGTGTCAGCCGGCCCTGAGCCGGATGGTTCCGGAGTGTCTGCTTTTTTGACGAATACGGCGATTCCGTTATCATAATAGCTTTCGGAGAAGAGTACTTTCTTTGCCCGTTCTTCGGTGATGGACAGGCCTGCGCCGATCATGTCCACTTTTCCTGACAGCAGCGCAGGGATCAACGCTCCGAATTCCAGATTGACCACTTCCAGCTTCCTGTCCAGTTTTTGTGCAATCCGGAGTGCCAATTCAACATCAAACCCAATGATCTGCTGATCCTGGCTTACATATGCCATGGGTTCTGTGACGGCAGCAGTTCCGAAGCGAAGAATGCCGTTTGACCCGTTGATTTCGACAGGAGGCATCGGCCCCGGCGCTCCTGCTTTCGGGAACCACCTGTCCGACATCTCCTGATAGAGGCCATTCGCTTTGATCTCGTGTAAAACACTGTCGGTGATGGCTTTAAGCTCCGGGCTACTCTTGTTTACGGCAAACCCGTAGTAATCAGGTTTTAACAATTCCTTCAGGACTGTCCCTCCCTCTGTTTTGGCGGCCAGGTTCAGCAAAACCGGCAAGTCATAGACGGTTCCGTCGGCTTTTCCGCTCAAGACAGCCAGGGCGCAATCATAAACACTGTTATAATACACAATTTCTGCATCAGGAAATCTTTCCAGGGCCATTTTATCGGCCACAGTGCCTGTTGGTACGGCAATTTTTCTCCCGCCCTCCAAATCAGACAATGAAGTGATCCCGGACTTTTTGTCGCTGCAGGAGGTGTTGAGCAGCGCCAAGATCAGTAAAGCAAGCAACCAGACGTGTTTCATAATCAGGTTTAGTAAATTCAGACTGATTTGTCAAATGTAGTAAAAAAGCGAACAAGTCAATACGCATTTTTTGGGTTCAGATTTGGAATATTTTTTTCCCTGCGTTTTGCCGATCTTCATCCAGATGTTGTAACTTGCAGCCAATTCCGCGCCAGGGAATTCATTCCCGCAGGAGCGGGAATCTTTTTTGCTGACAGGTTTCTGCCATCGCAGAGGTGCCATAAAGAAAATGTATGAACTAAACCCAAAACGTGTGAAAAATCTGATCAAGGACCTTTGGCTGGCCGTTGCGCTCATCCTGGCCGCGTCTGCGCTTTTACTGTTTTCGGACCTGGGACAAAGGCAGGGCGGAAAGAAAACCCCGGAACAAAAGGAATTTCCTGCGATTGCTGTGATGCAAATCCGTTCCACTCCCATCCTCGACAACCATGTGGAGGGCATAATGGACCGGTTGGAGGAACTGGGTTATCTGGCACCCGATCATCGTAACGTGAAGTTGTATAATCCCCAGGGCGATTTGGGGACTGCCAATACCATTGCCCGGGAGATTGCAAACGGCCCGTACCAGATTGTGATCACGTCGAGTACGTTGGCACTGCAGACTTTTGCAAATGCCAACCAAACCACAAAAAAACTTCATATTTTCGGCGCTGTTACCTTCCCCGCTGGAACGGGAATCGGGATAACCGGTCCGGGAGCGGATGAGCACCCTCCTTACCTGGCGGGAATCGGAACTTTTCAACCGGTGAAGCGGGCATTTCAGATTGTCCGGGAATTTCATCCCGAGATAAAAAAAATTGGTGTGGTCTGGAATTCCGGGGAACAATGCTCGGAAGCATGCCTGGAACAGGCGCATGAGATTTGCAGGGAATTGGGCATTGAGCTGGTCGAAGCGGTTGCCACCAACACCTCCGAGGTTGCCGAAGCGATCCGGTCGTTGATGGGAAAAGGCGTTCAGGCAGTCTGGATCGGCGGCGATACGGTTGCCACGGCATCTGCCGGCATGATTATCAGCGTTTCAAAGCAAAACGGCATCCCGGTCTTTACAAACGATCCGCTTGATGTAAAATTAGGAGCCCTGTTCGGATTGGGAGCCGATTATCATACGGTAGGGATCTACACCGCCGACATGGCTGCGGCTGTGTTACAAGGGAAGAAGCCTTCGGAATTCAGGATTGAGAATGTGATCCCGGAAGAATTAAGGGTCAACGAAGAAGTACTTTCCGCCCTGGGCAAACCCTGGAACATGAATCCGGTCGTGCGGGAAATCCTGCAGAAGCAGGAGTCGGCCAGAAAAGCGGAAGCTGCGGGTGCCGGATTAGCGGACGGTCCGGACTTAAACGAATCCAATAAGAAGCCATTCAAACTGAGTGTCGTTCTTTACAGTGAAACAGAATTTGCCGAACGGAGCCGTGACGGATTGACTGACGGTATCAAAAATGCGGGTTTTGTGGAAGGTAAAGATTATATTCTTAGAATATACAATGCACAGGGAGACATGTCAACCCTGTCCAGTATCATGACTGCGGTGAAGGCCGACCGGGTTGATTTGCTGATGGTTGTTTCCACACCGGCTCTTCAGGCCGCATTGAGGCAGGCGGGGACAGCTACTAAAATCGTCTTTACCGGTGTGGGAGACGGGGTGAAGGCCGGGGCAGGAAAATCTGAAACGGATCATTTGCCAAATGTGACCGGAATTACAACGCGTTCTCCTTTTGACGGGATGGCAAGAATGATTAAGGAGACCATGCCTTCCGTAAAGCGGGTTGGCACCCTGTTCACCCCTGCGGAGATCAACAGCGTGCTTTACAAGGATTGGTTTAAGGAAGCGCTTCAGAAGCATGGTCTGACATTGACGGCCATCCCGGTGACTTCGAGCACGGACATCCCGCAGGCCTCCATTGAGCTTTGCCGGGCGGACATTCAGTTGTTATGCCAGGTTGTTGATAATCTGACCAGGCCCGGATTTGCTTTTATTTCACGAAAAGCCGCGGAAAATAATCTGCCGGTATTCGTGTTTGACAGCGATCAGATCAAAGACGGGGGTGTGGTTTGCCTGTCACGCGATTATTATGACGCGGGACTGGAAGCAGCAGAGGTAGCGGTAAGCATCCTCCGTGGTCAAAGTCCGGCTCATATACCGATCCGTAATACGCAATCTGAAAAATTGATCTACAATAAGGAATTAGCGGAGAAGTTTAAGCTGAAGCTTTCGGAAGCCTTCCTCAAAAAAGCAACTGTATTGAAAAGTAAATAACCCGGCAATTTTATGGAACTAAAAACGGAACGAATAGGGAAGTATATGCGTGTTTCTGCTTCCGGTCGACTGGATGCCTCCTGGGCTGAATATTTTGCTGATGTTTTCCTGAATTACATCCGGAATGGAGATCATCACCTGGTAATTGACGCGGCGGCTATGGACTTTCTAAGTTCGGCAGGCATCCGTTCACTTTTGCGGATCAGCAAAGAACTAAAAAATGTTCAAGGCAGTTTTATGATTGTGAACGCCAATCAGTTTGTTACCAAAACGCTCCAGGCGACAGGTTTTGGAATTTGGCTCTCCGGTTCGTTGCCTGCTGATATGCAGCCTTCCCCGTTTTCTGAAGAGAAGGCCCTGACAACCGAATTATATGAGCTGGCACCGAAGGGTGCCCTTCATCTTTCGGTGATCAATGCCTGGGAACCCTGGGGCGCGGTTGACCATACCCGGGTGAAGACAATCGGTTTTCCTTCCGACGTGTTCGCTTTGGGAATTGGCAGTTCGTCTGCCGGAAGTGAAGACGCAACCGGTCGGTATGGGGAGTTTATGGCTGTTTGCGGGAATCTGGCCTATCAGGCTCCCGACGAAAAAGGCCGTCCGGATTATCTGCTGGGAGTAAAGGAGTTTATCCCCGAGATGCGCGTCATAGAGGCGTTGCTGTGTCGGGGCGAAATGTCGCACCTGTTCCGGTTTGCGCCTGAAGAGGATAAGCCCGAAATCCCGGTTTCGGAGCTGGCGGCACAAGCGCTGACGGTAACGGATTCGCCGGTCGCTGCCTTCGTGATCATCGCGGAGTCGGGAGGCATCGTCGGTGCAAAGCTGATCCGGTCGCCCGGCAAGATTGCGAATGAACCCGTTTCGAATTCGATGGAAATGCGCGATTGGTTGTCATTTTGCGGCGAAAAGGTTTTTGCGGGAGAACAGACGATCACTTTTGGTATTGTTGCAAAAAGTCCGGGAGCCGGTTTAAGGCTCAGGCAGTTGCCGTCAGCGAAGGGACTATATGCACACATGCACGCCACGGTATTCCCGTACCAGCCATTGCCAAACGGAAATATCGGACTGAAGCAGCAGGTCGATCAGTTTTTCAGCGGTCCGCCGCCGATCGCCCTGATGCATCTGGTCGATGATCACAGGCCGGTTCAGGGGTTAGGCGAAAGTTCATTCATCAGGGGCGCATGTTGGTGTGCGCCGCTTAAAAACGGGGAGGGTCAGTCATGAATTTAGTCATTGGTGCGTTTACAATCGGATTAATCTTGTCGCTGCTTTCGTTGGGTATGCTCATCAGCTTTCGGATGATCCGATTCACAGACATCACGGTTGACGGGTCTATCACGCTGGGCGCTTCCTTGTCGGCCGTGTTGATCATGTCGGGATGGAATCCGTGGTTGGCCACTGCCCTGGCATTTTTGTCAGGCGCGTTGGCCGGAGCAATAACAGGAATTCTCCATACAAAATTTAAAATCCAGGAAATCCTGGCCGGTATCCTGATGATGACGGCGCTGTACTCGATCAATTTGCGGATCATGGGCAAAAGCAACATTCCGCTTCTCGATACGAAGTCGGTCTCTGACGGTGCCAAAGAATTGCTGATCCAAACGACCGATGGCGGCACGAGCCTGCTTGTCTTCGGATGGTCCGTTCCTGTCGCCGATTTTGCATTCTTCATCAGTAATCTTGTATTTTGCATCCTGATCGCCGTTGTGCTGTACCGCTTTTTGCTGACTCATTTCGGAACAGCCCTTCGTGCCGCGGGGAATAACAGCCAGATGGTTCGTGCGCAGGGAGTCAATAACAACACCATGGTTGTCTTTAGCCTGGCCTTATCCAATGGACTGGTCGCATTATCAGGGGCATTGCTGGCACAATACCAGGGATTTGCAGATGTCCAGATGGGGATAGGGATGATGGTATGGGGGTTGGCCAGTATTATCATCGGGGAAGCGCTCGTGGGGAAATCGGGCATCGGGGTCACGATTACCGGGGCCATCCTGGGGACGATCCTTTTCAGGTTGCTGATTGCCATTGCGTTGCGATGGGGGCTGAATCCGAACGATCTGAAGCTGGTGACCGCAGTCTTTGTTTTTGCCGCCCTTGTTGCACCTGGTTTGTTCAAGTCGTTTAGTAAAAATATTTTCAGAAGATCACGCCATGCTTGAAATTAAGGATTTGTCAAAAACATTTTTTCCGCATACGGTGAATGAAGTCAGGGCGCTCAAAAGCGTCGGTCTGAAAATCGGAGAGGGTAGTTTTACCGCGGTGATCGGCACCAACGGGTCGGGCAAAAGCACGTTATTAAACGCCATTGCGGGTACGTTCAGGCCTGATACCGGATCAATCACGCTCGATGGATACCGGATTGATCAATGGCCGGAGTTTAACGGGCCGGGTTGATCGGCCGGGTATTTCAAAATCCTTTTGCAGGGACTGCGGCCGATATGAGCATCGCCGAGAACATTGTCATGGCCATGCGGCGTGGGCGGTCACATCCGCTGAGAATTGCCGTCACCG
>CAZANK010000162.1:0-7664 GCA_964486235.1 uncultured Prolixibacteraceae bacterium
GTGCACATCCTGAAAGATGACACCCTGCACCTCTATGCCGACTTTGTCAACTACAACAGCGAAATTAAGTGGGCCAAAGCCAAGGGGAATGTGAAGCTGGTCAACAAATCAACGACCTTAACGACCGATTCCCTGAACTATGACATGAACAGAGGGATTGGATACTATGATAACTACGGGACAATTGTGGACAGCACCAGTACCTTGACCAGTAGAATCGGTGAGTATTACGTTGATCAGGATAAGGCCTATTTTAAAACGGAGGTGAAGTCGGTGACCGACGACTATACCCTGGAGTCGGACACCCTGATCTATGAAACGAAAACGGGTACTGCATCGATCGTGGGACCGACGAACATCTATAACGACAAAAACAACCTGTATGCCATCGATGGTTTTTACAACACGAGGACCGGGAAAGCCGATTTGTTCAAACGTCCGGTGATCACTTCCGAAGAACAGCAGATCACAGCCGATTCGATTTTTTATGACAAGGTGAGCGGTGATGGAATGGCAAAAGGCAACGCCAACATTCATGATCTTAAAAACAGGATGATCGTAAAGGGCAATCTGGCGGTCTACAACGATATTCAAAAAGTATCGCAGGTCACTGATTCCGCGCAGTTCTGGTATTATTCGGAGAAGGACACGCTTTTTCTGCACGCGGATACCTTGAAGACTGTTCCCGACAGCATTCCCGACGAAAAGATCGTCAAGGCATACTATGGGGTGAGGTTTTTCCGGATCGATATGCAGGGGAAATGTGATTCACTGGTATACTGGACCAAAGATTCAGTTCTTCAGATGTTCAGGGAGCCGGTGGTGTGGTCGGGGGCAAACCAGATGACGTCCGACTTCATTGAGATGATCACCGAGGACAAAGAAAATCAGATCGTCGAGATGAAAGAGAATGCGTTCATCATCGCGGAGGAAGATTCAGCCAGGTATAATCAGATCAAAGGGAGGGACATGACCGGGTATATTCGCGGCAGGGATTTGTATAAGATCGACGTGGACGGGAATGGCGAATCGCTCTATTATGCCCGTGACGACAATGGTGTGATCGGACTGAACAAAGCCGAGGGCAGTAATATTCTGATTTTTTTAACGGAAAGGAAAGTAAAACGAATCGTGTTTGTCATGTCCCCGGAAGGACAGTTAACGCCTGTGGCTGACATTCTGGACGAAGAAAAAACCTTGCAGGGATTTGCCTGGCTTGATGCGATAAGGCCAAAATCCAGTACTGATATTTTTCTGAAAGAAAAAGACACCGGTGAAAAACAAAATTAACGTCGGTGTCTGAGTTTTCTGTTTCTTTCAATACTCATCTTCGTTGAAAAAGAAATCATCCTTACTGGGATAATCAGGCCAGATGTCTTCAATGCTTTCGTAAATCTCGCCTTCGTCCTCAATTTCCTGCAGGTTTTCGATCACCTCCAGCGGCGCTCCCGAGCGAATTGCAAAATCAATCAACTCATCTTTCGTGGCCGGCCAGGGTGCATCTTCAAGTTTTGATGCCAATTCTAGAGTCCAGTACATATCAGAAGGTGTTTGGTTCGTGCTAACTTTTTTGTTTTTGCGAATATATAAAAAAATCATTCATTCCATGCAAAAATATGGTGTTGGAAAAACAACGATTTTGACGGTACTTTCACGGTATTTTCCGCTTTCCCGGAGATGCCCGTTTCACTCACTTTTTCTCTCGGGAATCCAACAAACCTCATCACCGTGATGATCCTGATTGATTTTCCGGGCCAGCACAAAAAGGTAATCGGAAAGACGGTTTACGTATTTAATTAAAAGAGGATCAACGGGCGTTTTATCAGAAAGCTCCACAATGCGGCGCTCGGCTCTTCGGCAGATGGTCCTGGCAATATGTGCATAAACTGTTCCCGGGCTGCCTGCCGGCAAGATAAAATGAGTTAATCGCGGCAGCGGCTCAAACATCCGGTCCATTTCCTGTTCGAGCGTTTCAACAGCTTGTTCGGAACAGGGCAGTTGTTCCGCGACTTTCCCGGTTTGAGAATCGGTTGCGAGCCGGGAGCCGATCACAAAAAGCCGGGATTGGATTTCGGTGAGCATTTTCCTTGCCTGGCCGTCGATCTCCGTGGTCAGGATAAGGCCGATCTGACTGTTCAACTCATCGATCGTTCCGTAGGCTTCCAGACGGAGGTCATATTTTTTGACCCTGCTCCCCCCGATCAGTCCGGTGGTACCGTCGTCACCTGTTTTTGTATAAATTCGTACTTCTTTTGCCATCAATCTTTCGGATTCGGATTTACGATATCGGATTCGATCCCCCCGTCTTTTAGCCGGATAATCCGGTGCGCGTGGCGGGCGATGTCTTCCTCGTGCGTGACAACAATTAACGTGTTCCCTTGTTTATGGATACTCGAAAATAACTGCATCATTTCCTCGGAGGTTCTGGAATCCAGATTTCCGGTGGGTTCGTCGGCAAGCAAAATGGCAGGGTTGTTGATCAGCGCCCTGGCCACTGCCACCCGCTGGCGCTGACCTCCCGACAGTTCATTCGGCTTATGGCCAACCCGGTCGGCAAGTCCCACGTCGGTGAGCATTTGTTCTGCCCGCCTTAGCCTCAGGTCCTTTCTCACGCCGGCATAAACCAGGGGAAGCATCACGTTTTCCAGCGCCGAGTTCCGCTGCAGTAAATTAAACGTCTGAAAGATAAAGCCAATTTCGGAATTCCGGATTTCCGCCAGCTCATCATCGTCCAAACGACTCACATCCTGCCCGTTTAACTCATAATGCCCGCTGGTTGGCGTGTCCAGGCATCCCAGCACATTCATCAGCGTGGATTTTCCCGACCCCGAAGCGCCCATGATCGCCACGTACTCCCCCGCGTTGATTTGCAGGCTCACTGAACGTAAAGCCCTCACCACCTGGGTGCCAACCTTGTAATTCTTAACAATATCCGTCAAACGAATGACCTCTTTCATAGGAAAAGGTTTTAATTTCAAGTAAAAATAGTGATCTCCGTGAAATGTACATCATAAAACCTGAAAAAAGCTTTTCGTCATGAGGCGGCGTAAAATAAGGGAACAAGGTTGCGGAATAATACGAATTGATTCATTCTTTCTATCTTTGCCTTATGCCCGAATTTTTAGACCAGGACATAAAATTTCTTCACGGAGTAGGCCCAAAACGGGCAGAACTGCTGAAAAAGGAGCTTGAAATAGCTTCTTTCAGGGATTTGCTGTATTATTTCCCTTACAAGTATATTGACCGGACCAGGTTCCATAAAATTGCGGAAATCAATACCCGCGAGGCTTATATTCAGGTGAAAGGGAAGATCAGATCCTTTGAACTCATCGGGGAATCACGTAAACAAAGACTGTCGGCCGTTTTTTACGATGAGACCGGCAGCGTAGACCTGATCTGGTTTTCGGGGATCAAATACATTCGTGAAAATCTGAAAACGGAAACCACTTATATTGTCTTTGGAAAGCCATCCGTCTTTAACGGGAGAATCAACCTCATTCATCCCGAACTGGAAGGAAGTGAAGGAGAGCAAATCCACACGGGTGTTTTACAGGCATTTTACAACACGACCGAGACGCTGAAAAAGCGTTTTTTGAATACCCGTGCCCTCAACAAGCTTCAGTATAACCTGATGATTGCGAGTGAAGGCAGGATTGACGAGACGCTTACGCCGTTTATTCGCGAAAAACTAAAGCTCCTGCCTTTGCCTCAGGCATTGCGTCAAATCCATTTTCCTGAGAATACGTATTATCTTCAAAGGGCCACCTTCCGATTAAAGTTTGAAGAGCTTTTTTATATCCAGTTGAAAATACTGAGCCTGAAACACAAACGGATCGAGGCATTCAAAGGATTTATTTTTGAACGGGTCGGATATAATTTTAATAAATTCTATGAAAACAACCTGCCATTTGAACTCACCGGCGGACAAAAGAAAGTGATTAAGGAGATCCGAAAGGACCTCGGTAGCGGCATCCAAATGAACAGGCTTTTGCAGGGTGATGTGGGGAGCGGAAAAACGCTTGTCGCTTTAATGATCGCTTTAATTGCTTTTGATAACGGCTTTCAGGTCAGTCTGATGGCTCCCACTGAGATTTTGGCTGTTCAGCACGATCAGACGATAAACAGGATGCTGAATGGGATGAATATCAGGACGGCGTTGCTAACCGGGTCGACGAAGGCAAGCGAACGAAAAACCATTCATGCGCAGTTGGAATCCGGCGAAATCCAACTGCTTATCGGAACACATGCCTTGATCGAAGATACGGTGAATTTTAAGAGACTGGGTTTGGCGATCATTGATGAACAACACCGCTTTGGGGTAGCCCAACGGGCCCTGCTGTGGAAAAAAAATGCAGGTATTCCGCCTCATGTGCTTGTGATGACGGCCACGCCGATACCCCGGACGCTGGCCATGACGTTGTACGGTGATTTGGACGTATCGGTCATTGATGAGCTTCCCCCGGGGCGCAAGCCGATCGAAACCCGTCATTTTTATGAAAACCGGCGAAAGGAAGTTTACCAGTTCGTTCGTCAGCAGGTGGAAGCCGGACGCCAGATTTACATGGTCTATCCGCTGATCAGCGAGTCTGAGAAACTGGATTTGAAAAATCTGGAAGATGGCTATGAGTTTCTGAAGCAGGTCTTTCCGCGGTACAGGCTCAGCATGGTGCACGGACGGATGAAAGCGGCGGACAAGGAGACGGAAATGCAATTGTTTAAAGAAGGAAAGACACAGATACTGGTAGCGACAACGGTGATTGAAGTGGGCGTCGATGTGCCGAATGCTTCCGTGATGGTGATCGAAAGCGCGGAACGCTTTGGCCTCTCCCAACTGCACCAGTTGCGCGGGCGTGTCGGACGGGGTGCGGAACAGTCTTATTGTTTGCTGATGTCTTCCTATAAGATTAGTCATGAGAGCAGGAAACGGCTCGAAGCCATGGTCCGGACCAACGACGGTTTCGAGATCGCGGAGATGGACTTGCAGCTTCGGGGTCCCGGCGATCTGGAGGGAACCCGGCAAAGCGGACTGGGAATTAGCCTGAATATTGCCAACCTGGGAAAGGACGGGGAGATTCTTCGGATCGCCCGGAATTTAGCCTCCGACATTCTGGATGAAGACCCCGGACTGGAGAAACAGGAGAACCAGTTACTGCGGGGACAGCTTAACCGGATGAAGAATACGGAGTTCGACTGGAGTTCGATCAGTTAACTTATATGAAATGAATATAAATAGGTGCAATTCCTTCAAAAATGGTTTTAGAACATAGACAAGTTCTTGAAACATCTCTAGTTTTGCATCGGAAATTGCGAATGATCAAAGATGTCGGGTGCCGTTACACATAAGGGAATCGTCAAGGAATTTTCAAAAACAGGGGTAATTGTCCGTATCGTCACTGAATCGGCTTGTGCAGGGTGTCACGCCAAAGGAATGTGTTCTGCCGCTGACATGGCAGAGAAAGAGATTGAAATCGGGCACGATCGTGAAAATGTTCAAATCGGCCAGCAAGTGCTGGTAACCGGAACGTCTTCACAGGGATTCAAAGCGCTGTCCGTTGCCTATCTGCTTCCTTTTTTGCTGGTCATGACGACGCTGGTCATCTCGACAAACCTTACCGGGAATGAAGCACTAAGCGGTCTTGTTTCCATCGGTGTCCTGATCCCCT
This sequence comes from uncultured Prolixibacteraceae bacterium, assembly GCA_964486235.1. Taxonomy (GTDB): domain Bacteria; phylum Bacteroidota; class Bacteroidia; order Bacteroidales; family Prolixibacteraceae; genus JBCFBK01. The sequence goes on from CAZANK010000162.1 coordinate 5,664, forward strand.
ATTATTTCATGGTATATTTATTCAGAAACAGGCTGAAACGAAGCTTTCGTTTTCAAATACAGCCTTTATCCTAACGGACTATGAGCATAACCCTTGTTTATACGGTGATCACGTTAAGCGCAATCGGCACCTTGTCGGCGGTGATCCTTTATTTTGTAGCCCAAAAGTTCAAGGTCAACGAAGATCCGCGCATTGATACGGTCGAGAAAGCGCTGCCCGGAGCCAATTGCGGCGGATGCGGACATGCCGGCTGCCGGGCATTTGCCGAAGCCTGCGTAAAAGCGAATGATCTTTCCGAACTTTTTTGCCCGGTCGGCGGCAATGACACCATGAAAAATGTGGCAGACATTTTAGGACTTCAGTCCGTTCAGCAGGCACCCCGCGTGGCGGTTGTCCGTTGTAACGGCACCTGCGAATTCCGCCCGAAGACCAACTTGTACGACGGAGCTTCCTCCTGCGCCATCGAGGCCAGCCTGTACAGCGGCGATACAGGATGCCGGTTTGGCTGCCTGGGGCATGGTGACTGTGTGGCAGTTTGCAATTTCGACGCGATTCACATGAATCTGCTCACGGGGCTCCCGGAGGTTGTTGACGATAACTGTGTTGCCTGTGGCGCCTGTGTGGCTGCCTGTCCGAAGGACCTGATCGAACTGCGGAAGAAAGCGCCGAAAGAGCGGAAAATCTATGTGGCCTGCCGGAATGAAGACAAGGGCGCTGTGGCGAAGAAAGCATGTCAGGTTGCCTGCATCGGATGCAGCAAGTGTTTTAACGTTTGTCCTTACGAGGCGATCACCATGGGGAACAATCTGGCTTTTATCGATTCTGACAAGTGCAGGCTATGCCGGAAGTGTGTGGAAGTTTGTCCGACGAATTCGATCATTGAAGTAAACTTCCCGCCAAGAAAGATCAAAACCGGTCTTTCTCCAAAACCTTCGCAGGAAACGGGGGCACCTGTTTCATCCCAGACCGGGGTGGCAGAAAAAACAGAACAAGGAATACGAAAATAAAATAAGCGACCGTGTTAAAAACATTTCATCTTGGAGGGGTTCATCCGGCCGAAAATAAGTTTTCGGCCGGCAAGGCCATCAGGAAAGCGGCTTTACCTAAAAGCGTCCTGATACCCATTACCCAGCATCTTGGGGCGCCGGCACAGGTACTGGTTAACAAGGGAGACCACGTGAAAGCAGGCCAAAAAATCGCACAGGCCGGAGGATTCGTGTCTGCTCACGTCCATTCGCCGGTTTCCGGGATGGTTAAGAAAATAGACCTCCTGCCCGATGCGTCCGGCTATCCCAGGCAAGGCATTTTCATCGAGGTGGAAGGAGACGAGTGGGAAGAAGGCATTGACACCGGAGACGATCTTGTCGATGCGTTCATTACCGACAGTAAGGTGATTATCGGCAAAATCCATGAAGCCGGCGTCGTGGGCATGGGCGGTGCGACCTTCCCCACCCACGTGAAACTGACACCTCCGCAGGGTATGAAAGCAGATATCCTGATCATCAACGGGGTGGAATGTGAGCCTTACCTGACGTCTGATCACCGGCTCATGCTTGAAAAAGGCCGGGAGATCCTTGTGGGCATCCGGATTCTGATGCACGCCTTGCAGGTGCAGAAAGCTTTTATCGGAATTGAAAATAACAAGGAGGATGCCGTCGGACATTTTCGCAGGCTGACGGCAGGAGATCCGTCGGTTGAGGTTGTCGCCCTGAAAGTGAAATATCCCCAGGGTGGTGAAAAACAACTCATCCAGGCGATCACCGGTCGTGAAGTGCCTTCTGGAGCCCTTCCCGTCTCGGTGGGGGCCGTTGTCAACAACGTGGGTACAGCCTTCGCGGTATACGAGGCGGTTCAGAAAAATAAACCGCTCGTGGAACGGGTGGTCACGGTAACCGGAAAATCGGTGAAAGAACCCGGTAACTTTTTGGTCCGCGTTGGTACACCGGTCCGCGATTTGATTGAAGCAGCCGGCGGACTGCCCGAAGATACCGGCAAGATCAT
>CAZANK010000163.1:0-7636 GCA_964486235.1 uncultured Prolixibacteraceae bacterium
CAGGATAATTATGCTCCTGTGTGAGAAGCAATTTGCTGATGGCTCGTTTCACATATTTTTTTAGTTGATTTTAACGTTTCATCAGAATGATCTTTTGTTTTTCAAAGCTTCCGTCACCGAGACGCCTCATGGGTAACATGGAATATTCGATCGGTGAAGTTTTCTTTAGCAACTCCATGATTTGCCCGATTGTCTCATCCTTGAAGGAGGCGGTATAAACATACCCGGCAATTTCAGGATCGGCTATTTTTATCTCCACATGATATCTTCGGCCAAGTTTTTTAACTACTTCCTGCATGACATCATCTCTGAAGATCATGCGTCCTTCGATCCATGAAGTATACTTTTCTGCGTCGACATCCTGTAAGGATAACCTTTGATTATCTTTTTTATAAACAGCCATTTGTCCCGGGCGCATTTCGGTAATGAGCAGTTTTTTATTATCATTTTGTTCTATGATTTTGACTTCTCCCGACGTTAAAACCACCTCGGTTTGCTCTTCTTCCCGGTAATTGATCGCATTAAAGGTAGTTCCGGTCACTTCGATCCCGATTTCTCCGAGATCGACAAAAAAAGGATGCTTTTTATCTTTTGCCACGTCAAAAAAGGCTTCCCCTTCCAGTTTCACGTTTCGTTCGTCGCGAGCGAAAGAAACGGGATAGCTCAGTTTCGAATCTGAATTCAGCCAGACTTTTGTTCCGTCAGGAAGGAGGGTCTGCGACTTCACTCCCGGCGGCGTGGTGATGGTTTGCCAGGCAACGGAATTCGTTTCTAACCTGGTATTCCGGAAAAAATAATATCCTGCCAGTACCAGGATGGGAAGCAACAAGACGGCGGCCACACGTTGCCAGTAATACAAAATTCCTTTTTGAGCATGAACGGGCGTTTGTCCTATTTTGGCATTTACTTTTCGTAAGGCGAGGTCTGTTTGATACTGTCTCATTTCCTGCAAAAGGTTAAGCGATTGCCAGGTCTTTTTTGCGTTTTCAAAAATAAGCCGGTTTTCTTCAGAAGCATCCCGCCATTCTTCCACCGCTTTTATTTCAGCAGGGGTCAGTTTCCCTGCAAAAAAGGAGACTAATAAATGATCGTCATACTGGTGTTCCATTTAAAAAATTTTGAGCCTTGTATTTCAAAGACAACCCAGCCCGTCGAAACACATATAGCCGGATTAAAGATTTTTCGAAACTTTGCTTTTAAAATGGCAATTTGATCTTTAAGGCTCCTGCTTTCCCTTTGCGTGAGCGGTTTCTGTTCGGCATAATCCAGGCAAGTTTGTCCTTTGTACTCACTTAACCGCAGCTTGCGCAGGAATGGTAAGCTATTTGAGCAACCAGAGGAGCAGCATGGCCGGGAGATAATCTTTTAATTCGGTACGAAGTGTTTTTAACGCATTGCTGATCTGAAGCTCGACCGTTCTTTTGGACAGTCCCAGCATTTCAGCGATCTTCCCGTTATCCTTTCCTTCAAATCGGCTTAAAATGAAAATTTCCCGGCAACGGGGCGGTAGTTTTTCCATCCCTCGTTCAATTAGTTCCGTCAGTTCAGGTTCAGTGAATTCCCAGCCTTCCGATTCCTGATGGTCCGCTTTCGTTTCTAAAACATGACGCCCATACTGTTCTTTTACTTTATTGTGCTTTAGATAATTGATACTCCTGTTTTTGACAGATGTGAAAAGGTATGATTTCAGGGAAGAAGTGATCTCCGGGTTCGAACGGTTCATCCACAGCCGGACGAAAAAATCCTGAACCAGGTCCTCCGCCACATCCGGGTCGGTAACCCATCTTCTGGCGTACGCGCAAAGTCCTGAATAATAGTAGTTAAAAACAAAATCGAAGACGATTTTATTTTTACTCCTCAGACCGGATATGAGGTATTTTTCGTCCAATGTGATGATCAATTAGAGTCTCAAAGATATTATTTAGCGATGATTATTCAATGCAAAAACTTCTCAATTGAGTCTAGTGCCTGATTTGTGGTACTGAATTTTGCTCTTTTCTTATGCCCGGCAAATGGTTTTTATAAGCCCGCTTGATGTGATCATGATCAACATGCCGTAGTTTTTCTTCTCACAATGATGCATAGAATTAGAAAACCCTGCTATAAGGAATAACTATTTTTCGTACTTTTAAAAAATATTATTGACATCACTATTCCATACCGGCAAGTGGAAAAGTAAATTGTTTGCCCATGAAACGAATTGTCATTTTAATACTAATCGTGTTTTCATCATTGTCCGCATTGAAAGCACAGGAACAGCAGGTGGCCGTCCCCTATACCCTTGCCGACCGGGATCGTGCAATCCGCACAGAAGCCCGGATGGAAACGCTGGAGTCCAAGGTGGAAGCATTGGATAAAAGAATAGATGACGTACGGCAGCAAATGAACCGGTTGGAAGACAAATTTGATACCTATTTTTTGTGGGGTTTCGGACTGGTGTTGATGGCTGTTTTCGGGTTGACCGGGTTTATTATTTACGACCGCCGTACCACACTGGCTCCCGTTGAAAGCAAGACAGAAAGGATCATAAAGGCCCTTAAGGAAGCTGCAGAAAAGGATCCGTCCCTGAGAGATGCTTTAAAAAAAACGGCTCTTTGGTAAATGGCAACCTCTTCATCCGCTTTAGGGCTCCCCGAATAACTTTTTTAAGATTTAGTCGTTATTATTTTGCCAAAATCGGTACTTTTGAAACGCTTAATCGAGAAATAATAATCTGTAAAGCTAATTTTTATAAAACCTATGGAACCAATTGAATCTTCAAGGCGCAGCTTTTTAAAAAAAGCGTTAACGCTAACGGCTGCGACAGCCATTCCCACTGTTTTAACGCGGACGGTGTCGGGAACCGTGTTCCCGGCCTCGAAGCCGGTGAGTGCCGGGGAACGGGTCAACCTGGCCTGCTGTGGTATCGGGAACCGGGGAGGCGAGATTATCAGGTCACTGTACAACACGGGCTTGTGTAATATCGTTGCCCTTTGCGATGTGGATATGGGTGCGCCGCACACCGAAAAAGTTTTGCAGATGTTCCCGGACGTGCCCCGATTCCAGGATTTCCGGGTCATGTTCGATAAGATGGCCAATCAGATTGATGCGATTACCGTGGGGGTGCCTGACTTTTCACATTTCCCCATTACCATGCTGGCGATGAGCCTGGGCAAGCACGTGTATGTGGAAAAGCCAATGGCCCGCACCTTTAACGAAGTGGAACTGATGATCAAGGGAGCCAGGAAATATGGTGTGGTAACCCAGATGGGGAACCAGGGTCATTCTGAAGGCAATTATTTTCAGTTCAAGGCCTGGAAAGAAGCCGGGATTATTAAAGATGTCACGGCCATAACGGCCCACATGAACGGTGCCCGCCGGTGGCACGGCTGGGATCCGGCGATCACGAAATTCCCGGTAGGAGAACCTGTGCCGGCGACGCTGGATTGGGATACCTGGCTTTCGGCCGCGCAGTACCATGAATACCACCATGATTATGTGAACGGACAATGGCGTTGCTGGTATGATTTCGGCATGGGTGCACTGGGTGACTGGGGTGCGCATATCATCGATACCGCCCACCAGTTCCTGGATCTTGGATTACCCTATGAAATTGATCCGGTAAAATTGACCGGGCACAACGCCTTCTTCTTTCCGATGTCGTCGACGTTATCTTTCAAGTTTCCCGAAAGGGGTGACATGCCTCCGGTTGAGATCACCTGGTATGACGGGGTGAATAATATTCCGCAGGTACCGGAAGGATATGGTGTTTCTGAACTCGACCCGAACATCCCGCCGGCAAGCAACGGGAAAATACAACCGGCCAAGCTGAACCCGGGCAAGATCATTTACAGCAAGGATCTTACCTTTAAGGGTGGATCGCATGGCAGTACGTTGTCGATCATCCCCGAGGAAAAGGCAAAGGACATGGCTTCAAAATTACCGGAAGTACCGAAAAGTCCGTCGAATCATTACGCCAATTTCCTGCTGGCCTGTCAGGGTAAGGAAAAACCCCGCTCTCCGTTTGAAATAGCCGGTCCTTTGAGCCAGGTTTTCAACCTGGGCGTGCTGGCACAGCAGTTAAATACCAGGCTGTTGTTTGACCGTAAAACCAAACAGATCACTAACAATAAGCTGGCGAATAACCTGCTGACCGGGACCAAGCCGCGGAAGGAGTGGAAGGAATTTTATAAATTATAGACACAAGTATCAAGACACAGGAAGTCGTAAGTCAGGAGTCGGGAGATAAAAGGGTGATAAGGTAGCAAGGTAGTAAGGTAGCAGGGTGAAAAAAGAGGGACAAAAGGAAAAAATCGTTAACCATTTAACCCTGTGACTATCTAACCATTTACCATTTTGGCATGAAGCCATCTAACCATCTCTTTCTGCTCATGGCTTATCGCTCAAAGCTTTCGGTCTCCGGTCTGAAGTCTGAGAATCCGAGAATCTGAAAATCAGAATAACTGAATAACTGAAAATCTATAAATCGAAAAATCAAAGGAAATGAAAAGAAGCTTCTTATTTTTATTGGGGATCATGCTGATCTCCTTCGTATCCGGGCAGGAACGTCCGGGTCCTCAACCTGCGCCGGAAACAGGCGAAAAGTTCAAGCTTGGAATGGCGGGTTATTCGTTTGCCAGAATTGCTGATCTGGACAAGAACCTCGAGACCATGCAAAAAGCTGATGTCCATTATTTATGTATCAAGGATTTTCATCTGCCGTTGAACAGCACGGATGAACAAATCGCCGCTTTTCACGCCAAGTTAAAGGATAAAGGAGTGACCGGTTATGCCGTGGGACCAATTTACATGAAAAGTAAGGAAGAAATTGACCGTGCCTTTGAATATGCCAAAAGGGCAGGGGTGAAGCTGATCGTGGGCGTACCGAACTATGACCTTTTACCTTACGTGGATCAGAAGGTCAAGGAGTATGGGTTTCATTATGCCATTCACCTTCATGGTCCCGACACGAAGGTCTATCCTGATGCCGACGATGTCTGGGACCATGTGAAAGACCTTGACCCGAGGATCGGGATGTGCCTTGACATTGGCCATGATACCCGTAACGGGAAAGATCCGGTGGCTGACCTGAAGAAGTATCATTCGCGGGTGTTTGACATTCACCTGAAGGATGTCACGGGAGATACCAAGCTGGGTTATTCACTCGAGGTTGGCCGGGGGATTATCGATATTCCCGCATTCGTGAAGATGTTGCGGAAAGTAGGCTATTCCGGCGTTGTCAGCCTGGAACATGAGAAAGACATGAATGATCCTTACATGGGAATTGCCGAGTCGATCGGCTATTTCAGGGGAGTTGTCGAAGCCACTAAATAAAGTCCTCCGGAGGAAATTATTTCCGCGTTCAAGAGAATCTCAATCGAAAGACTTGCTGTCCCCCCGGGGATGAGATAAGCGATAAAGAGATTCCCGTGAATGCGGGAATCCCTTTTTGTGAAAAACGTTAAACCAGTAAACCATGTACCTCAGAATAAAAAAGCTGTTTGCAATACCAGCCATCCTGCTGGCAGGATGCACGGGCCCTGGTGAAAAAACGGTTCCGGATACCCTGCAGCCGGTTGATCAGGTCAATCCCTACATGGGGAATATCAGTCACCTGTTGGTACCCACCTATCCGACGATCCATTTGCCCAACAGTTTTTTGCGGGTATATCCGCAACGGAATGATTTCACGGGCGATGTGCTCAATGGCTTGCCGCTGGTGGTGACCAGTCACCGGGGAAGGTCGGCTTTTAATCTGAGCCCTTTTCAGGGGGATGAACGGGATCTGTCACCCGTGATCCGTTACAGCTACGATCAGGAGCGGCTTACGCCCTATGCGTATTCGGTCTTCCTTGACGAACAACAGATTGCGGTTGATTTTGGGTTGTCGCACCAGTCGGCTGTTTACCAGCTTGGATTTGAACGGCAGGGACCGGTACATGTGGTTGTGAATTCGGGGGAAGGGGCGATGAACTGGGACGGAAAAGCCATTAGTGGTTATCAGATGCTTGAGAATAACACCCGGGTCTATTTGTATATGCTGCCTGAAAAGGCGCCGGGGAATGTTTCGGTACCGGAAAAGGATGGTTTGAAGCAAGCGGCAGCAGTAGAGGGTCAGAATGCCTGTCTGGTGCTGAATTACCCGGAAGGGACCAGCCGCCTGACCATCCGGTACGGGATTTCCTTCATCGATGAAGCGCAGGCGAGAAAGAATATGGAGCGTGAGGTGACGGGAAAGACGGTTCAGGATTTGCAGGCCGAGGCCCGTGAAGTCTGGAATGAGGCGCTTGGGAAGATCAGGATTTCCGGTGGTACGGACAACGACCGGGCTGTTTTCTATACTTCCCTGTACCGGTGTTATGAACGGCCGGTATGCATTTCGGAGGACGGACGGTATTACAGCGCGTTCGACGGGAAGGTGCATGAGGACCAGGGGCGGCCGTTTTATACCGATGACTGGATATGGGATTCCTACCGGGCCCATCATCCGCTGCGTATCCTGGTTGACCCGGAGAAAGAGAACGACATCCTGCATTCGTTCGTGTTGATGACCGGACAGATGGAGCAGAAATGGTGGCCTACGTTCCCGGAAATTACCGGCGACAGCAGGCGGATGAACTGTAACCATGGGGTCGCGACAGTGTTGGACGCGTATAACAAAGGACTCCGGGGTTTTGATCTGGAACAGGCGTATCAGGCCTGTAAGGGAGCACTTACAGAAAAGACGCTGGCGCCCTGGTCGGGCAAACCTGCAGGGAAGTTGGACCGGTTTTACCGGGATAACGGTTATTTCCCGGCGTTGAAGGAAGGCGAAGAGGAAACGGTACCTGAAGTGCATTCGTTCGAGGGCCGTCAACCCGTGGCGGTTACGCTGGGGACTTCCTACGACGATTGGTGTCTTTCCCAAATTGCGGAAGAACTAGGAAAAACAGAGGATGCGGCGTATTTTAAACAGGCTTCACTGAATTACCGGAACCTGTTCCACCCGGAAACGAAATTTTTCCATCCGAAAGACAGCGACGGAAAATTTATTGAACCTTTTGACTATGTCTTTTCCGGAGGCATGGGGGCACGCCGTTATTATGACGAGAATAACGGCTGGATTTACCGGTGGGATGTGCAGCACAATATTCCGGATATGATCGGGCTCATGGGAGGGGATGAAGCTTTTGCAAGCAACCTGGATGCCATGTTCCGGCAACCGCTGGGGAAGAGCAAATTCGGATTCTATGCGCAGTTGCCTGATCATACCGGGAACGTCGGACAATTTTCGATGGCCAATGAGCCCTCGCTGCACATTCCGTATTTATACAATTACGCCGGTCAGCCGTGGAAAACGCAGAAGCGGATCCGCTCGCTGCTGGGGCAATGGTTCCGCAATGACCTGATGGGTGTTCCGGGCGATGAGGATGGCGGGGGGATGTCGTCATTTGTGGTATTTTCGGCGATGGGCTTTTACCCGGTCACTCCGGGAAAGCCGGAATATACCATTGGCAGTCCGCTGTTTGACAAAGCGACGATCGATCTGGGGAACGGGAAGACCTTTGAAGTGGAAGCCCTTCATGTTTCACCGGAGCACAAATACATCCGGTCAGCTACCTTAAACGGGAAGCCTCTTGAAGAGCCCTGGTTCAGTCACCAGGATCTTGCCTCGGGA
>CAZANK010000164.1:0-7591 GCA_964486235.1 uncultured Prolixibacteraceae bacterium
TGGGGACTGGTTCCCGACGACATGAAAGAGCGGGTGGCCTTGAACCTGGCAAAACGGGTCGAAGCCGACGGGTTCCAACTGGATGTCGGGTTGCTTGGGCAAAAGGCGATCCTGAACGCGCTGAGTGAAAACGGCTATGCCGGACATGCGTGGAAAATTGCCTCCCGTGAAATGTATCCCTCGTGGGGGTGGTGGATCGTGAACGGGGCGACGACCCTCTATGAAAATTGGAAGATCGATGCCGGCCGCGATATCTCACTGAACCACATCATGTTTGGCGAGATTGGCGCCTGGCTGTACAAAGGGCCTGGAGGCATAAAGCCTGATCCGCAGGCTCCGGGATTTAAGAACAGCGTATTGCGCCCTTCTTTCTTTAAAGAGCTTAAGCAGTCATCCGTTTCTCACCGGTCGCCCCGCGGGACGATTGTTTCGGAGTGGGAGTATAAAGGGAAAAAGGTGTTGTATAAAGTCGTGATCCCGCCGAATTCCACGGGCAGCCTGTTTTTGCCGGAAGGCTTCGTGATCGGGAAAGTCAGGCTGGCGAACGAAGATGAGCCGGTCTCGCTAAAGGAGAACGCCGATGGCAGTTATCCGCTTGTGGCCGGAAGTTATGAAATGGAGGTTGAAGGGCACAGGGGAGCGAGATAGCGATTCAATGACCGGTCGAAATTACGGGATCCAATCCGGCTATAACAGGCTGGCGATTGATGTCAGGTCATCCACCTTGTCCTGATGTCCCAGTGAATTGTAAGCCGAGATGAGGCTTTCAAGCAGCTTCCTGATGATCACACGGTCCTCGCAGTTCTTTTCAAAAACCGCTTCATCGACCTGTTCGTTTCGCTTCAGGAAAAACTCAATCTCTTTTCGTCCGATGATCGCCCCCCGGTTCGACGGATTGATGTAGAAAAGAACAGAGGAGTTGTAATTAGGACCGTGTGCCTTTTGAGCCATTTCGGCATCGATATAGGCCAACAACGGGTTTCTCGGAAAATCGATCAGTTGTATCGGGAAGTCCAGTTCCCGGGCAATCAGGGTATATAAAATGGCGATGGAAACCGGATTCCCTTTTTTGGTGTCGAGTATCTGGTTGATGTAGCAATTTTGTGGCGAGTGAGGGGCGGCCAGGTTCACGGAGAACTTGTTCACGTCAAAAAAAATGTGATTCAGGACGGTGACCTTTTCGATCGAGGTCAGCCTGTTGCTGATCTCGATCCAGACATCATTCCGTATTTTCCGGATTCTGGTTTCGATGTCTTTTAACTTCAGTTCGGGATATTGATACTGGCTGATCAGAAAGAACCCTTCAAACAGATCGACACGCGTTTGTTTCGACCAGCTCTTAATTTTGTTACTGGTTGCCCGGAACTGGATCTGGCGGATCAGGTCTTCAATGCGCGTTTGCTGCAACTCATCAAAACTGGTTTCCCATATTTTTTCAAGTTGGCCGATAATGGCGGGATCTTCCTCCAGAAATTCTTTTTCAACCATCTCATAGACTGCCTTGTCAGGATCGTCCAGCAGGGCAATGAGCGCCGTTAACCTGTCTGCCTTCATGGGATGAAATAAAATTAGGTGGTGATTCTTTTCAGAATCAACTGAATCAGTTTGTCCATCTTTTGATGATAATCGTTATTCGCCTGTTGGGTGAGCCGGTTCGCAATGATCAGGCAAACGGTCACCGCTTCATGCCCCATTAATGATGAAAGCCCGTAGATGGCTGAGCATTCCATCTCGTAGTTGGTGATTTTTTGATCGTTGTACGAAAAACTCTTAATCTTCCTGTTGATATCGGGGTCAAGAATATTCAGCCGCAAAACGCGGCCCTGAGGACCGTAGAAGCCCGGTGCAGAAATGGTGATCCCCGTTGAAAATTCCCCGGTATTTATTTTCTCAAAAAGAGACGCGGAGCAATCCACCACGTAAGGTGTCGTCAGCAACGGGCTCCAATTCAGGTGTCTTTTCAGTTGGTGTTCAAAATCGACATCGGTAATTCGTTCCCGCCCCGCGTAGAAATTCAGAAGCCCGTCAAAGCCAATTGCCTTTCTTGACAGCACATAATCGTTCAGGTCAAGATCATCCTGAAGTCCGCCGGACGTGCCAATCCTGACGATGTTCAGGGATCGCCGGCTGTCGCGGGGCTCCCGCGTTTCGAAGTCAATGTTGACCAATGCGTCAAGTTCATTCATGACGATATCGACATTTTCTGTCCCGATACCGGTTGAGAGCACTGTGATCCTCTTCCCGTGACAGGTTCCTGTGATGGAAACGAATTCCCGGTTTTGTGTCCGGAATTCTTTCTCCTGAAAATGCGCTGCCACAAGATCAACCCTTTCCGGATCGCCGACGAGGATCACCTCACCGGCGATTTGCCCAGGCCTTAAATGGAGGTGAAAAATGCTCCCGTCAGGATTGATGATGAGTTCCGATGGTCCTATCATAACCGGTTTGTTTTGATCAAAGTCAAATCTAGTTAAAAAATCAAACCTGTGCAATCCTTTTCAACGATCACGGACTGCTGAAGGATTTGTTTGCTTTGGGCGTTTTGAACCTCATTTAGGCCAGGGAAGGCGTGATCCTATCGTTCGTTTCCGATAAAAGCCCACTATTTTTTTTGTCCCGGGGATCCGCCGGTGTCATCATGTTTTGCGAAAACGATCCCGGCATCGTTTCTCACCTGGTCCAGCAATTCCATCAAATCCAGCGAGAATCGGAGCGGAAGCAGGTCGCTTTCTGTTTTTCCGGAATCCAGGCACTCCATCACGTGCGCTGCTTCCAGGTGATAGCCCTGGCCTTCGACTGCTCCGGACTCAACGGCCTGTTCACCTTGTTCCCCTTCTTTCCAGACCATGATCTGTGTGGGGGTGAACCAGCGCTTGTTTAAACGGAGGTATCCGTGTTCACACCAAAATTCGGTTTGAACCGATGAGTAACTGGCAAAACTGGAAACCAAAGAGGCCATTTCTCCGCCCGGATACCCAAAATTCATGCTGATGGTTTCTTCGATGCCGGTGTTGCTGAACGTGGCCATGGTTTTGATCTGTGATGGTTTTCCCAGTGTGATCAGGGAGGCAAAGACAGGATAGATGCCGATATCGAGCAATGATCCTCCTCCCAGGTCAACGTTGTAAAGTCGCCGGGCCGGGTCTTTCGGACTGTTAAAGGCAAAATCGGACCGGACCATTCTTAACCGTCCCAGCTCCCCGGATTGAATGAACTCAAGCGCTTTTTGAAAGGAGGGTTGGAAACGGGTCCAGAATGCCTCCATCAGGAAAGTCTTGTTTCTCCGTGAACAGTCAATCATCTCCTTTACCTCCCGGCTGTTTATGGCAAAGGCCTTTTCACACAAAACGGCTTTTTTATGATTCAGGCACAGAAGGGTGTGTTCTTTGTGGAGGGCGTGTGGGGTGGCGATATACACAATATCCACACGGGGATCGGCGGCCATCCCCTCATAACTGCCATACGCCTTTTCAAATCCAAATTCCGCAGCAAATTCCCTGGCCCTGGTTAAATCTCTTGACGCCGTCGCATAAAGGCAGGCGTTAGGCAGCCGTTTCAGGTCATGACTGAATTTCCGGGCGATCTTTCCGCATCCCAGGATGGCCCAATGATATCTTCTACCCATTGCGACTACTTAATCGGCTTGACCTTTAACGCAATGGGGCCCTTTGGACCCATCCCTGCCTCGAAACTGACCAGGTTGCCTTCGATGATGGGTTCAAGCAATCCGGATACATGAACAAAAACACTCTCCTTGGTGACCTGGTCACGGATAAAGCCGAATCCTTTAGATTCATTGAAATGAGTAACCGTTCCTTGTCTGACAAAGTCGTCTTTCCCGGTATCCGCGCTTTTGGGTACGGCAATCTGGATGTCATCCAGATTGATTTCGGTCTTCTTCAACGGATCTGGTGGCGTGGAGGTGATCATCCCGTTTTCATCCACATACGCGATCATGTCATCCAGCGCGCCGGACTTTTCTCCGTCCTTTTTCGCGAGCCTCTTTTTCTCCTTTTCCTTCCTCTTTTTCTCTTTTTTGTTTCTTACTTCTTTCTTGTTAAATGATTCTTGTGATCTACCCATAAAATGTAATTTTATTAATTGAATTATGCAATGGCCAATTCTTCATCCTGAATTTCCCCAAAGGTAGTCTTTTATTTTCGGTTTTCCCTGTTATCGTTCAAGGGATCACTCGATGAACGAAGACGGACACCTGGCAGGCGGAAATGGTAAACATTAATCCTTCGGATTTATGCCAGGTTCGCTAAAATGTCGTTAATTTACAAAAGTTTTTACAGGAAAACAATCCGATTTTGAACGGGAACAAAGCCACTTTTTTCAAACAGCTAATCTTTTAGTTATGAAAACGCTTTTTTTTGGTCTTGTGGTGATGACGTCGTTGATGTCGTGTAACCAGTTAGAAGACTGTCTTTTATATGTTGGCACGTACACGGATGGTGCCAGTGAGGGAATCTATTGTTACTGTTATCACCCGGAAGACGGCACGATGACGCTGAAACATATCATGCCGAATAAGGAAAACCCTTCTTTTCTGGCGATTCATCCGGACGGACGTTATTTGTACGCGGTGAGTGAAGTCGCCGGTGATCAGCGGGCAGACAGCGGATCGGTTATCGCTTATCTCATTTTGGACGACGGCAGGCTGGAAAGAATAAACCAGGAAGCCACGCGGGCGAATCATCCTTGTCATGTGGCCGTTTCCCCTGACGGGAAGACCGTGGTTGCATCCAATTATACCAGCGGGAGTGTCAGTGTTTATGAGGTGCTTGAAAACGGCGCCCTGAGTGCCGTCAGACAGGTAATCAGGCATGAAGGCCGGGGTCCGGACACGGTCCGGCAACAAGGGCCACACGCGCACGCCGCGCTGTTTACCAACGACGGTCAGCTTTTGGTGACAGCCGACCTGGGAACCGACCGGATTGATTTCTATGCCCGCGCGGACGAACATTATCTCCCGGCCCCACAGGAGCCGGTGTCAATGCCGCCGGGGTTTGGCCCGCGTCATTTTGATTTTTCATCCGACGGACAGTTTATCTACGTCATGAATGAAATGGGTTCGGCAGTGAGTGTCCTGCAGAAGAAGGATCAGGTTTTCCGGTTGATTGAAACCGTTTCAAGCCTCCCTGCCGGGTACGCCGGGAAAAGCTATGGCGCCGACATCCATCTGGGCCGGGACGGACACTTTGTGTATTGCTCGAACCGGGGACACAATTCAATCGCCGTCTTTTCGCGGGATGAAAAAACCGGGGGCATTACCCTGATCCAGAATCAATCCGTTCACGGCGACTGGCCACGTAATTTTGCGATCGATCCCGGAGGGGATTACCTGCTGGTGGCCAATCAAAAAAGTAATAATATCACGTTGTTCGCGATCGACCGTGAAACAGGCATGTTATCGTATACCAACCAGAGCACCCCTCTTCCAAGTCCGGTATGTCTGAAATTTCTGGTAAAGTAGATTTCGTCCTCCGGTCTCCGTTTTCCAACCTTATCTTGTGCCTTGCATCTGTTTCTAACCGTTTTCCCGGCTTCCTTTAATGAACGCCATGGGGTTGTTGAAAATACGTTCCCGAAGTTCGGCCTGGCGGGTCAGTCTCCAGCGCTCCACATAGCTGATTATTTTTCGCAAGACGTCAAAATACAGGGCAACCGCGAGAACAACGATAAACAGCCACATCACGATGATATTGAATAAAACGGTTCCGATGTCGAACCTGCCAACGTATTTTCGGGAAGCATAAAAATGGGCGCGCCCGTTGCGGTATACCGGTTTCCGGTAGACGGGCTCATCGCCCTGCCATATCCGGGCATCTGAAACATAGAGTTTATAAGGCGAATATTTATCCCGGACCAGTTGTTCCAGTTTTTTATTGACATATTTGTTTTTGAAATGAATCAGTTTCTCCCGGTCGTCGTCGAAATGGTTTAAAAGCTGCCGGGTGGAATGATCCTGCCGGGTTGTGGCCGATTCATAGCGATCCTGCCAAACCTTTTTGGCCAGCTTCAGATAGCCAAATAGTTGCCGGCCCGAAGAAGGCGTGTAGGCCGGCGTGCCGATCGAGGCGATTGCAGCATAGACCGAGTCGGACGTGGGGGTGACTGCCTGAAGGATGTCATGAAAGGAATTTCTCAACAGTCCGGTGTGTTGTCCTGCTTCCCGTCCGTGAAGATCTTCCTTCTGTTTTTGATAGAACACCAGGTGTTTCTCCACTTCAGGCAGTAAAAAGTAAGCCATGAAAGCGGCATCATTTTTGGCGGTTTCGTCATCGAAAAAATGGCGCCGGTAAGGATTGTTTTTGAACTGGTTCACAGCCAGGGCTTCATACGACCACCGCGAGACCATCAGATCGCCGATCAGCGGAGTCTGATCGTAACTGCTTAGCGAGGGATGCATTCTGTTGAAATCGACGATCACGCCGCTCAACAATAACTGGGGAACGAGCATAAGCGGAATCAGGACGTAAATGGCCACCGCCGAATCGAGCCCGGCAGAAAGGTTTAGTCCCAAAAGGTTGGCAAAGCAAGCGGTTGTGAACAGGATGGCCCAGGTTGGGCACGCCAGGTCGTGGATTTCCAGGACGTAATGGCCAATCAAAACAAACGAGCCTACCTGGATGGCAGAGATGATAAACAGAAGGATGATCTTTGAACAAAAATAGGCACCCTTGCTCAGGTTCAGGAACTCTTCGCGTTTCCTGATCTTCCTGTCCTTGAAAATTTCTTCCGCACTGATGCTAAGGCCGATAAAAAGGGCAACGACCACGCTCATAAACAGAAAAGCCGGAATGTTGACGTTTTCACTGAACAGATAGTTTCCCTGATCGGAATACTTTGAAAAGAAACTCAGGATCAGGGCCAGAATTGGCGCCTCCAGCATCGCGATGCCAAGGTACTGCCTGTTGGATTTTTTGGTCAGGAAATCCCGACTGATAAAAAGCTTCAGTTGTTTGAACCAGCCCGGTATTTTAAAGATGACCGGAGGAAATTTTTCCTGTCTGACCGGATTGGCCTGCATAAACTCAAGAACCCGGGGTTCTACTTTTTCCTGGTAATTCTGATACCACTCCCCCGGTGAGATTTTTCGTTTACGGATGCTCTTTCCAAAAGGGTCGACCATTCGGGCTTCAATGATCCGAAGCGGCTGTTCAGTTTTGACATTTCCGCACGTCAGGCACTCGCTCTCATCCGGGTTGACGTAGTCGGCCTGATGCTTGAAGTACGTGATGGCGTCCATCGGGTTGCCGAAAAAAATAACCCTCCCGCCTTTATCCATTACGATAATCCGGTCGAGAAGCTTGTAAATATCGCTCGACGGCTGATGGATGTTCGCGAAGACCAGCTTACCCTTTAAGCACTGTCTTTTTAACAGGTGCATGACCTTTTCGGAATCGGCCGACGATAACCCGGAGGTCGGTTCATCGACAAAAAGGATGGATGGTTCGCGCATTAACTCCAGGGCAATATTAAGACGTTTTCGTTGTCCGCCGCTGAGGATCTTTTTCATCGGATTGCCCACAACCAGGTCCCGGGCTTCCAGTAAGTCGAAGTTGGAAAGCGCCTGCTCAATGAT